>JBAMLT010000042.1:0-1536 GCA_039793425.1 Caldisericota bacterium | reverse complement strand
TCTTATACTTAATTCTTATTTTGTTTATTCTGGAACTTCCCTATTATTAATTGGAATAAGCCTCCAAAGAAAACAAAAGATAACCAGAACCAACCATATGCTCCAAATGTATCCCTCCAAGTCAAACTGAAAAAGGTTGGTCTAAATGGAATGGGTATTTGGAATGGAAGTTGGATTATGAAATCATGGAATATTGATTGGATAAAAGGTGGAACGAAAAATGCGAATGGGATAAATACTGCCATCATATACAATTGAAGTTTGAGAACCTCTAATGAATTCTTCTGGGATTCCTTTAATTTAGGTTCTAATTCGTCGAGTTTTTTCATATCTTTTTTGGTTAGAGCTTATTAAGCTCATTATTGAATTTCTGTAATTCTTGCATTCTTGTTGAAATCTTTAAGACTTTAAGAACATGCGAAATGAGCAACGATGATAAAACTGCTGTTACCGAGATTATCAATGCGATAATTGGATCCATAAATACACCTTTTCCTGTTGTTTAATCTTATATATTTTAAATTTACTAACTTAAATTTACTAATTTATTTTAGACTGGCAATAATATCGCAATATTATTTAGCCAGGTTCTTCTCTAATATAAATGCATCCTAGGTATTTAAATCTTTACATAGAATGATTTAAAAAAATTATAGCTCTTATCTTTTATCTTGTAGATATCTTAAATACATGAAACATGGAATCTACTTAACTTTACATGAATCGATTTATTATTTTCTCTGCTTCATTAACAGTTTCATTTATTTTTCCTTTTTTATTGATAAGAATGAAATATTGTTTTCCAGAAACTGTAGAATACTGATTAATAAATGAGATGGAAATTTCTCTTAATTTATTGATTTCATCTTCTTCCATTGTTGGTCTTTTTCTAAATCTATCCTTTTCTCTTCTTTCTAAAATTTCTTTTGTAGGAGCATCTATAAAAATGAAAGCTTCAATCGGAAGATTGAAAATATCCGGAGCAAGACCTGGGAGATAACCGTCCGGCTTCCTGAGGACTGCATGGGTATCAAGTATCAGTATGCTGCTTGGATTTTCTTTCTTTATTTTTTTAATTTCATTTGATATCTTTTTGATTGCTTCTTTTTGGAGAATCAAATGATCTTTAATCGAAAGGGAATTTATCTTATCTCTATTTTCAACACCGAACTTTTCTTTTGCTGAAGACAAAACAAGATCTCCATAATTTACAACTTTAATATTCGGGTTCCTTTCTATAAGGCTTTTTAAAATTGTAGATTTTCCAACCCCAGGCAAACCCATTACTATGATCATTTCAACCCCATTACAAATATTATATTGGAAATATTTATTAAATTAAATATTAATGATTCTGATTATCAAATCAAATAATTCTGATTATCAAATCAAATATGAAATCATAAAATAAAAAAAGAGTTGTAAAAATCAAAAAACTATAAATTTTCTTAATTTTTCCTTAATTTTTATAAACTGAGGAATTCCTTAAATTTTATCAAATTAAGGATTCCTTAATTTTATCCACTAAGGAATTTC
>JBAMLT010000041.1:48889-63508 GCA_039793425.1 Caldisericota bacterium | reverse complement strand
TGAAAAAATAAATTTTATTAATTTTTTCTTATCAATATCAAGATTTTTATTTAAATTTTCAACAAGAGACATTTTTATCATATAATCAATTTCAACTCTTGGTGTATAAAATATTCCTGCTTTTCTTCTTTCTTGTATCTCTTCACCATGAACCAATGATTCATAAACTTTACCTAACATTTCAGGGTCAACAGCAACATCAATATCAAATGGCAAATCTTCTCTTATTGTAAAGTTAAATCTTTCAAGTAAATTTTCAAAAATATTTTCAAAAATTTCATCTTTTATTAAAACATCACCTATTTCATCAAATTTATTTTTTGTAAACAAACCACCATTTAAATACGGCATAATAGAAAAAGATATTTTTATTTCATCAGGAAGATTTAAATTTTTATATGAATAATTGTGATTAAAAGCAAAAAAAAATAAATTTGATAGATAATCTCTATAAAAATTACTATTTTTCGTTTTCCAATTTTGTTTATATTTTAAATAAAAATTATATAGATATCTTTTATCTGGCTTATCATTATGTTTATCCTCAATTTTCCAATATAACCACCCCTTTTTTTGAATAAAATAAATAAACATCATTCTGTTTAATAATTGAATGCCAAAAAATCTTCCATTATCTTCAGATATTTTATTTTTAATAAGATAATTTGTTATTTCATCAAGTATTTCTTTATAAATTGTAAAGAATTCTTCAGTTACTTTATCAACATCAAATGCTTCATCAACTTTATGTTGAATCTCAAATGCTGATAATTTTTCATTCTTTATTTCAATTTCTGATAATCTTTCGCTATAGGTTCTAAAACCGCCACCTTCTTCAATAATCATTCTTCTTATTACTTTTTGTCTTTCTTCTTTTTTTTCTTCATACTTAACATTCACAAAATGTAAAGTTCTTGGAGTTTTTTCATCTGAAAAGATAAAAAGACCATAAGGATAACCATATAATTCAAGTTTTTTTATTATTTCTCTTTCTAATGAGTTTATCATTTTATCTAAATGAATAAAAAATATTTTAAAATCACTATGTTCTGAAATAATTTTTATATTATTAATTTTTGATTTTATATTTTCTGGGAAAATTTCTTTTGGAATATCTAATTTTTGAAATCTATAATTTAATATTTTTGTAAATAATTCAATAATTTCTGAAGTATCCTTTTTATAAGGAAATTCAGATAATTTATTAAAAATTAATTCTTTTATATCCCCTTTCATCATTAATTTCTTATATACCACAATTTTTTAATTTGACAAAGGGGGGATTTTTTCATAAAATTTTATAAAATTTTGAAAAATCAATATTTAATAAAATATAAGATAAATAAAAATTGATATAATTTATAAAGGGTGAAGATATGAAAGATATTAATGAAATAAAAAAGATTATTGAAAAACATAGAGAAGAATTAAGAAGAAGATTTAAAGTAGAAAAAATTTCTATTTTTGGATCTTATGCAAGAAAAGAACAAAAAGAAAAAAGTGATATAGATATTCTTGTAGAATTTAATGCACCTATAAGTCTTCTTCATATTGTTTCTCTCGAAAATTATCTTTCTGATATTTTAGGCATTAAGGCTGATGTTGTGCCTAAGAAAAATATTAGAAAAGAATTAAAAGATACAATACTTAAAGAGGCAATATCATTATGAAAAGAAGCGCAGAACTTTATATCAAAGATATAATCGAGTATATGGAAAGAGCAGAAAATCATATATTGGGGTTCACTTATAGCCAATTTCTCGATGACATGAAAACTTGGATGCAATTATCAGGTGTATTGAAGTAATAGGTGAAGCTACTAAAAATATCCCAGAAGATATAAAAAATAAATTTAATATGGTTCCATGGAGAGATATTGCAGGGATGAGAGATAAAATTATTCATGGATATTTTAGTATTGACTTTGAAGAGGTATGGTTAACTGTTAAAGAAGATATACCAAAAATTAAACCATTAATAAAAAAAGTTTTAGATGATTTAAAGAAAATTAAATAACATAATCTTTTTAATTAATTTGACAAAGGGGGGATTTTTTCATAAAATTTTATGGATGATGAATCAAAAGAATTATTTTATTATTGTTAAAGCAGATTTTAATCTGTTTTTTGGAGGAAATTATTTTTGAGAGGTAGAAGATTATTATCAATTAGTTTCATAATGATTCTTATCACTCTAATAACTCGAATACTTGGCTTTGTGAGAGAAGAGGTTATCGCTTATTTTTTTGGAACAACTTTTATCTCTGATGCAATTAAAATTTCAACATATATCCCACTTACAATCTCGCATCTTTTGGTTGCTGGTCTTTTATCGGCAATTTTTATCCCAGTATTTACTGATTTTCTTGTTGAAAAAAAAGAAAATGAGATGTGGGAAACATTTAATATTTTATTCAATGTTATTGGTTTAATATTTATTGTTTTATCATTTATTTTCTTAGTTTTTGCAAAAGAGTTGGTTAATTTAATGGCTCCACATGCTTCAATTGAAATGAAAAATCTCGCAACAATAATTTTTATTTACCTGATACCGCAGATGCTAATTCTTGCTTGGGCATCACTTCTTACAGGTCTTCACAATACTTATGAATCTTTTATCATACCTGCAATTGGTGGTGTTTTATATAATGTTTCAATTGTTTTATCTTTAATATTTTTGGTCAAATATTTTGGTGCTTATGCAATAATTTATGGTGCACTTTTTGGTGCAATAATGCAACTTTTAATTCTTGTTCCTTTTGCAATAAAAAAAGGTTGGAAATATAAATTTATATTAAATGTTAGAAATCCATATGTAAAAAAAATTGGAGCACTTGCAGTTCCAATTTTAATAAATTCTACTTTTGGTTATATAACTCCTATTTTTGAAAAATCTATTGGTTCATCTTTTGGCGAAGGAGCAATCTCTTCTCTTGACTATTCATATAAGGTTTCACAACTTCCTCTTGGTATTTTTGCTCTTGTCATATCTTTAGTTATCTACCCAACACTTTCTCAACTTGTATCAAAAGGAGAAATAGAAAAACTTGGTAGAACAGTTCAATTTGGTTTAAGATTCATACTCTATCTTATGATACCATCAAGTTTGGGTTTAATTTTACTCTCATTTCCAATAATTAGAGTTCTTTTTCAACAAGGAATGTTTGGTGGAAGTTCAACTCTTATGGTTTCAAATCTTTTAATTTTTTATTCAATAGGCCTTCCATTCTGGGGGATGACATCTTTACTTGTAAGAGTTTTTTATTCATTCAAGGACACAATAACTCCTGTTATAATAAGCATTGTTACAATAGTTATTCAGATTTCACTTTATATATTAAATTCTAAAATTATAGGTTTATCTGGAATACCTCTTGGAGCATCACTTGCAAGCATTTTGCAGTTCGTTTTACTCTACTATTTTTTGAATAGAAGAATGAAAAATTTAAATCTTAAGGAGTTTTTAATAAGATTTTCATTGATTTCTTTCTACTCAGTTATTGCAACAATAGTTGCTTATTTTATCTCAAAATATTTTGATAAAAATGGCTTAACTTTATCAAAGATGGGTCAGATTTATCAAGTTGGAGTTGCAATTATTGTAACTTTAATATTATATTTTATAATTTTATTCATCAGAGATTTCAAGGAGATTAAATTAGAGATGGAGAGAATTAGAGGAGGATTTGATGAAAAAACTAAATAAGATAATCATAATAATTTTAATAGTTTTGATAATTTTTGTGGCAAGTTTTGCTGGTTATATCTATTATATTTTATCATCCGTTAATCCTAATGTAAGTGAAAATGATGAAAATTATATTCCACCAAAAGAGATGGATTGGAATAAAAAAATCAACATTCTTCTTGTTGGTATAGACCAAAGATATGAAGATGAGATGAGTAGATCAGATACAAATTTACTTTTGTCGATCGATCCAAAGAATAAAAAAATTGTTATAGTTTCTTTACCAAGAGATACTTTTGTTGAACTTCCAGGCTATGAAGGTTATCAGAAACTTGCTCATGCACATTCATATGGAGGAGTACCTCTTCTTATAAAAACAGTTGAAAATCTTCTTGGAATTGAAATTCCATTTTATGTTGAGGTTAATTTTGAAGGTTTTGCAAAAATGATAGATTTAATTGGTGGAGTAACCATAGATGTTGAAAAAGATATGAATTATGAATCATATCTTGGAGATGTTAAGATTCATATAAAAAAGGGCTTACAACATTTAAATGGTGAGAAGGCATTAATGTATGTAAGATTCAGAATGGATGAAACAGGTGATATTGGAAGAATGGAAAGACAGCAGAAATTTTTAAAAGCACTCATTGAACAATCCTTAAAAATAGAGAATACTATAAGATTACAAAAAGTTTTGGTTGAACTTAAAAACTGGGTTAGGACAAATCTTGAACCATGGCAGATAATTAAACTTGGTGTTCTTCTTAATAGTATTGATGATAGTGAAATAACAACTATGACATTACCAGGATATCCTGGTTGGTATTCTGATGGATTATCATATTATTTTCTTTATCCAGATAAAGTAGAGGAATTGGTTAATACATATTTAAAAGATGAATAAGTTTTTTAAATTCATACAAGATATTTATAAAGAGAGTTTTATAAATAAAATTTTTTTTAGTATTTCAAATCTTTATAATGATAGTTTTTTAAATAAGTTAATCCAAAAAATAAAAAATCTTTATTTCAACAGTTTCATTTACTCAATCTTTATGAAAGAAGATGAAGAAATAAGTATAAAATTTAGTTTCAGATTGATAAACAATAAAGGAACTATAGAATCTATGATAATTTTTATTTCAATTTTTGGGATATTTTTTTCTTTAAATATTTCTGATTTAGTTATTAAAATATTTGTATTAATTTTTTTATATCTAATTCTATATTTTACTATTTTTGATAAACAAACCCTTAAAAACTCTATTATCTATAGAATAATTTCAAGGAGTATCTATGGTTGATTTTGGGAGTATTTTATTTTCACTTCTTGCTGTTCTTTCGTTTCCAATTAAACCAATTTTGAGTTTATCTTTTACCTTACCACTATTTTTTTACTATTTTCCAGAAAATCTTCCTCTATTTTTAATTCCTCTTTATCCACTTCTTGACTTTTTTATAAGAAGAGGAGTTCCGTCAGTATCATCAATCTGGGATGAAGGTTTCATAATCCTTCTTTTTTTAATAATTTTTTTAAGATTAAAAAAGAAAGAGATAAAATTTACATCTTTAATAATACCTGTTCTTATCTTTCTTATCTTTCTTCTATTTTCAACATATTTTAGTTCAATAGATTACAGAGTAGCAGTTGATGGAATAAGAAGTTATTTAGAAATGTTTCTATTCTTTTTAATAATAATAAATTATGTAGAAGATAAAAAAATGCTGAATATTCTTCTGGATATTGCTTCGTTTTCTCTTCTTGTTATTTCTCTTTATGGAATCTATCAATTCATATTTAAAGTATCAATTCCAGCAGCATGGATTGATAAAGATTTAGAAACATCTATATCAACAAGAGCCTTCAGCATTTTTGGTTCTCCAAATGCTCTTGCTGGTTATTTAATATTATTAATACCTATATTTTTTATGCTATTTCTTGATGAGAAGAAGACCTTTAAAAAACTGTATTATATTTTTGTTGTTCTTGTTTCACTTTTAGCTTTACTTTTCACGCTCTCAAGGGCTGCTCAACTTTCAATAATCATTGCATTTATGATTTTCACTCTTTTATATAAAGATAAAAGATATTTTTTGGTTATAATTCTTCTTTTACTTGCATTAATTTCAGTTCCTCAGATAAGAACAAGATTTTTAAATTTAATATCACCAGTTTATCTTGAAAAGGCTAAAACATATGGAAGAATCTATAGATGGAACCTTGCTCTATCAATTTTTTCTCTTCATCCTTTTTCTGGTGTTGGTCCAGGAGGTTTTGGAGGGGCTGTTGCAAGTAAACTTGGTATGTTTGAAGGTTTATATGTTGACAATTATTACCTTAAGACACTTGTTGAAACAGGAATATTTGGTTTACTTTCCTTTTTATATCTAATTTTTTCAATATTAAAAAAAGGAATTTCAAATATGATAAAACTTTTCGATGAAAAAAGTAAGAACCTTTCTCTTGGTATTTTTCTTGGAATTTCTGCTTTTTTAATGAATAATTTTACAGAAAATTTATGGGAGATTCCTGTGTTGAGTGTAACCTTATGGACTCTTGTTTCATTTTTATTTATTTTAAGTAAGAAGAATGATTAGAGTTGCTCTTTTTATAAGTGGCGGAGAGAAGGGTGGTTCAAGATATCAGGTCTTAAAAATTACTGATGGATTGAAAGATGATGTTGAGTTTACATTTTTTACATTTAATGAGGGGATGCTTACTATTGATATAAGAAAAAAAAATTATAAAAGATACCATTTTAAAAAACTTTTGCCTTTTAAAGAGATAGATACTATTTTGAGAAATGAAAAATTTGATCTTATCCATACATATGGCTTTAGGGGTAATTTTTATGGAAGAATTTCTTCTAAAAAATTGAATATCCCTGTTATATCAACATATACAGGTTTTATGAAAGATGATTATAATAATAGAATTAAAGGGTTTATATTTGAAAAGATAGACGATTTAACGATAAATATTCCTGAAATTATCATTGTATCATCTAAGGCAATTTCAGATTACATAAATAATAGAGGTTATAAAAAAGAGATTAAATTGATTCATCTTGGAATAGATTTAGAAGATAATTTTTATGAAAGAAATGATTTTGGTATAAAAGAAGATGATTTTGTAATTGGAAGTGTCTTAAGATTTGAAAAGGTGAAAAACCCAATATTTTTAGTTGATATTTTTTATGAAGTTTATAAAAAAGAAAAAAAATCAAAACTTGTTCTTGTTGGTGATGGCTCTTTAAGAAATGAAATCGAAAGAAAAATAGAAGAATATGGAATTAAAGATAGAGTTTTATTGACTGGTTTTAGAGAAGATGTTAAAAAAATTTATAAAATTTTCGATGTTTTTGTCTTAACCTCTTTAAAAGAAGGTTTTTCAATAAGCACCCTTGAAGCAATGTCTTCATCGCTTCCAATTGTTACTTCAGATTCAGGTGGAATAAGAGAGATGATTGAAGATGGCATAAATGGATATATAATAAAAAATTTTAATAAAGAAGATTTTACTAAAAAAATTATGCTTTTTAAAAATAAAGATTTGAAAAGAGAATTTGGAGAAAGAAACAGAAAAAAAGTTTTACAAAACTATCTTTCTAAAAAAATGTGTGATGAAACTTTAAGAGTATACAAAGAGGTTATTAAATGAAAAGAATTCTTTTTATTTCTTTTTTCTCTCCCCCAATTGGAAGTGGTGGTGGAGAAAGAGTTACAAAGTTATTAAAATATCTTGATTCTTTTGAAAAATATCTTTTGACAAGTGATTATCCAACTTATAAATATAAAGATGATTTTTTTAGAATACCTGAAGATGTAAAAGTATATAGAGTTTTATTTAAAGATCCAAGAGTTTTTATTCCAAAATTTTTATATAAATTTCTTAAAAAAAATCAAAAAGAAGAAAAAGATATTGTTGAAAAATATAAAACAATTCCACAATCTCTTGCTACAAAAATAAGGCTACTTTTTTTTATTCCTGATGATAAGATAAGATGGGTTAAAGATTCAAAAAAAATCTCAGAAAAAATTGTTGATGACAATAAAATTGATATTGTCATAACAACAAGCCCTCCTCATTCAACACATTTACTTGGACTTAATCTAAAACAAAAGAAAAACATAAAATGGGTTATGGATTTAAGAGATTTGTGGACAGAAAATCCTTTTGTTTTATATCCAGAAAAAGTAAAAGCAGTAAATCTTAAATTTGAAGAAAGATGCTTAAGAGACTGTGATTTAATAATAGTTGTTACAGAATCATTTAAAAAGGTTCTTCTTGAAAAATTTAACTTTTTAAAAGAAGAAAAAATAAAAGTTGTTCATATTGGATATGATTTGGATGATTTTAAAGTTGAACCAAAAAATTTACCTGGATTTTCAATAACATATGCTGGAAGTTTTTATTCTCTTCAAACTCCAGTATTTTTTCTAAAGGCATTTAAAGAGTTATTAAATGAAAATGAAGAATTTAAAAAAGAAGCAAAAGTTTATATTCTTGCGCCTTTTGAAGACAATGTAAATAGAATAGTAAATGAACTTGAATTAAATAAGAGTGTTTTTGTTTCAGGGTTTATTCCTCACAAAGATGCAATAAGTTATATTCTTGGTTCAAAACTACTATTTTTATTCTTAGGAAAAGGTGGAGAGGTAACTATTCCACAAAAAACTTATGAATATCTTGGAAGTGGAAAAAGAATTCTTGCAACTATCACAGATGGTGAGTGTAAAGAAATTCTTAAAAAATGTGGAGTAGTTGATATAGTTTCTCCTGATGATGTTGAAGGAATAAAAAAATTACTTTTAAAAATTTATAAAGAATATAAAGAAAACAAAACTATTAATTATAATAAAAATAATATTAGCGAATTTTCGATGGAAAAAATTTCAAAGAAGTTCATTAATTCATTAATAGAAGGAGGAGTTTTATGAATGTTTCAGTCTTTGGGCTTGGTGCAGTTGGTCTTCCACTTTCATTGATATTAAGCCTTAAGGGACTAAAGGTTTATGGAGTTGATATAAATAAAGAAAGAGTTTTAAATATTAAAAATGGAAAAAGTGGGATTTATGAATTTTATAATGAAAAAAGCATTGATGAGATAATTATTGATGAAATAAATAAAGGTAATTTTATTCCAACATCAGATTATAAATATGCTTTAGAAAATTCAAATATTATTATGATAACAATACCTTTGCCACTAAAAAAAAATAAAAAGGTAAATTATAAGTTCTTAATAAAAGGCACTGAAAATATAGGGAAAAATTTAAAAAAGGGAGATTTAATAATATTAAGAAGCACAGTTCCAATAGGAACAACAAGGGAAATTGTCCTTAAAATCCTTGAAGATAGTTCCAATTTGAAAGTAGAAAAAGATTTTTATCTATCATATGTTCCTGAAAGAATGGCTGAAGGTAAGGCATTTGAAGAATTGATAAATATGACAACAGTAATATCTGGAATTGGTAAAAAAAGTCTTGAAAAAACTTATGAATTCTTTAAAAGTAATTTTAATGGAGAGTATCATTTGGTAAATAATGTTGAAGTAGCAGAGGCATCAAAATTAATAGAAAATCTTCAGAGGGATTTAAATATTTCAATGGTGAATTCCCTTTCAACATTTTTAATTAAGAAAAACTTAATTCCATCCGAAGTTATAGAAACAGCAAAAACTCATAAAAGAGTTAAAAATTTATTATACCCAGGTATTGGAGTTGGTGGACACTGTCTTCCATATGCATATTATTACTTAAAGGAAAGTGGTCTTAAATTTCAAAATGATTTAAAATTGTTTGAACTTGGAAGAAAAATAAATGATGAAATGCCTAAAGTTGTTTTGAATTTAATCATAAAAAGACTAAAGGAAAATGGTAAAGTCCCAGAAAATTCAAAATTATCAATTCTTGGTCTTGCAATGAAAGATTTTTCAAAAGACATAAGAGAGAGCCCTTCTTTAAAATTCTTTAATATTGCAAAGAAATATTTTAAAGAAGTTTTAGTTTTTGATCCTGAAGTTGATTTAAATTTAAAAGAGAAATTAGATGATATAAAGATTGTTCTTAAAGATAGCGATGTTATTGTTATTCCAATTTTACAGGACTCTTTTAAAAATTTGGAGTTAAAAGAAATAAAACCCCTCATAAAAAAAGATACTATAATAGTTGATTTTAAAAAATTATTTAATATTGATGAATTAGAAAAAGAAAAAATTAACTACATAGTTTTTTAAAAATTTTATTTTTTAGTTATTATGTGAATTACAGAACCAAGTGGAACTTTTGATGCTTCTAAAATTACTTCAGAAAGAGTAGGGTGAGTATGAACTGTATCAGAAATATCTTCAAGTTTAAGATTATTTTTTATAGCCAAAGTTAACTCTCCTATTAAATTAGATGCATTATTTCCTATAATTTGAGCTCCTATTATTTGATGATTTTCCTCCTTAGCAATAAGTTTTACAAAACCATCTGTTGAATTACTTGAAACTGCTTTTCCATTTGCAGCAAATGGAAACTCTCCCCTAACAACTGAAATACCTGTGGATTCTGCCTCTTCTTCTGTTAATCCAACCGTTGCTATTTCAGGGTTTGAAAAAATAACCCATGGAATTACTCTATAATCCATTTTAACTTCTTTACCTGATATTATCTCAGCTGCAATTTCACCTTCTTTCATTGCCTTATGAGCAAGAAGAAGTCCTCCAGTTACATCACCAATAGCATAATGGTTTTCTATATTTGTTCTTAAATATTCATCAACGACTATTTTTCCTCCGTTAGTATTAATACCTATATTTTCAAGCCCAATATTTTCTGTATTAAACTTCCTTCCAATTGATACAAGAACTTTCTTTGTTTCAATAACCTCTCCATTTTCTAAGATAAGAGAAACTTTCCCATTCTTTTTTTCGATATTTTCAATTTTTACTCCCAATTTAAAATCTATACCTCTTTTCTGTAATATTCTCTGTATAACTGTTGTTATTTTCCTATCCTTTAATGTTGGGATTATTTGTGGCATCATTTCAACAATTTTCACTTTTGTACCAAAAGTATTAAAAAAATCTGCAAATTCAATTCCTATAGCACCTGCCCCAATTATTACCATTTCTTCAGGGTATTCAGTTAGTTCAAGTGCGTCATCTGAAGTTAAAACATCTATATGATCTATGTTAAAATTCTTAAAAATGGCGGGTTCACTTCCTGTTGCAATGACTATATCTTTACCCTTAAATCTTTCCTTTCCTTCTTTAGAATTAATTTCTACAATGTTTCCATCCAGAATATATCCTTTACCATTTTTAATCACAATATTTCTTGATTTAATTAGAAACTCCAAACCAGAAACAAGTTTTTTAACAACACTCTCCTTCCAATTTTTTATTCCTTTTGGGTCAAAACTTATATCTAAAAAACTTATTCCAAAAACATTTGATTCTTTTGCCTCTCTATAAACTTCTGCTGCTTTTATTATTGCTTTTGTTGGAATGCAACCCCTATTCATACAGGTTCCACCAAGGTCTCTATTTTCAATAAGTAAAACTTTTTTTCCTAAATCAGCTGCTCTTATTGCGCATACATAACCAGCAGAACCAGAACCTATTATTATTAAATCAAATTCTTCCATAAATATCCTCCTACTATAAAAATAAAAATCTTTAATTTATTCTATTTATCAACTCCATTTTTATATGCATACTCAAGAGCCTCTATCTGCATATTTTTAAGTTTATCTCTGAAGTATGCACCTTTTTCTGAAAGTTTAGGAACTCTTTCAATTATATCAATTGCAATGCTATATCTATCTATTTGATTTAAAATTGCAAGTTGAAGTGGAGTTGTTATTCCTCCTCTTCCTTTTAAAAATGTGGCAATATAGGATGAGTCAATTCCTATTTTTCTATTCTCTCTATATCCTCTTACATGAAGGTTCTTATGATTTGTTCTTCTATAAGTAAGCCTATGTATAAGCCATGGATATCCATGGAAATTAAAAATTATTGGTTTATCATTAGTAAAATATGAGTCAAACTCTCTATCAGTTAAACCGTCAGGATGTTCTAAGTTTTGTGTTAAGGTGAAAAGATTTAATACATTTATGTATCTTATTTTCAGGTCACTGAAATTTTCTTTTATGATATTTATTGCATATATTGCTTCTTTTGTGGGTATATCTCCACAACTTGCAACAATAACATCAGGTTCTTCATCAGGATAGGTTGAAGCAAAATCCCATATTCCAATTCCCTTTGTTGCATGTTTAAATGCTTCTTCTATATTTAAATACTGTGGATGACTCTGCTTGTCAATAACAATTATGTTAATTCTATCTGTTGTTTGAAGAGAATGCCAGATTACCCACAAAAGAGAATTTGCATCAGGAGGAAAATAAACTCTAACAACATTTGGCCATTTATCAACAATTGAATTTATAAAACCTGGGTCTTGATGAGTAAATCCATTATGATCCTGTCTCCATACAACAGAAGTTAAAAGAAGATTTAAAGATGAAATTGGTGCCCTCCAGGGAATATCTGTAGATATATCAACCCATTTTCCAAATTGACTTACCATTGATGAAATTATTGGAGAGAAGCCCTCATATGTATTTAAAATTCCATGTCTTCCAGAAAGAAGATAACCCTCAAGCCATCCCTCTATTGTATGCTCTGATAGATATTCCATTACTCTTCCAAATGGGGAAAGATATCCTTCATCACTATCTTCTGGTAAAATTTTTAACATCCAAGTTTTACCAAATTCAAATGTTGCATCAAGTCTATTTGATTTTGTTTCATCAGGGCCAAAAACTCTGAAATTATTATAATTATTCTTTATAATTTCTTTCAAAAAGTTACCAAGAGGTTTTGTATTTTCAAAAGTAGTTTTTACTCTTTCAGTAACTTCGACAGAAAAATTTGTAGGATCAGGTAGTTTAAGATTTTTTCTTATTAGTTCACAATTTGAATTTGGATTTGCACTCATTCTTTTATTTCCTTTTGGGGAAAGTTCTTTCAAATCTTCTCTTAAAGAACCATTTTCATTGAAAAGTTTTTTAGGTTCATAACTATTAAGCCACTCTTCAAGATATTTTAAACTTTCAGGATTTTCCTTTGCATCAGAAAAAGGAACTTGGTGTGCTCTCCAGTATCCCTCAATGAAATGTTCTTTTATTTTTTTAGGAGCAGTCCATCCTTTTGGAGTTCTTAAAATTATCATTGGATAGTTGTATCTTCTTGGTGATTTATTTGGTCTTACTTCTTTCCAAATTGAAAGAATTTTTTCAATTGAATAATCCATAACACTTATCATTTTTTCATGAACTTCAACTGGTTCATATCCCTCAACCAATTTTGGTTCATATCCATAACCTTTAAAAAGTGATAAAAGTTCGTCATCTCCTATTCTTGAAAGAATTGTTGGATTGTTTATTTTATATCCATTTAAAAGTAAAACAGGTAAAACCATTCCATCTATTGCTGGATTTAAAAATTTATTTGAGTGCCATGATGTTGCAAGAGGTCCAGTTTCTGCTTCTCCATCGCCAACAACCGTTACTGCTATTAAATCTTTATTGTCAAAAACAGCCCCATATGCATGGGAAAGTGAATAACCAAGTTCTCCGCCTTCCTGTATTGAACCAGGAAGTTCAGGAGTGCAATGACTACCAAATCCCCCAGGAAAAGAAAAAGATTTGAAAAGATTTTTTAATCCTTCTTCGTCTTCACTAAATTCTGGGTAAAATTCACTTAATGTTCCTTCAAGATATACTGGAGCAATAACACCAGGTGCACCATGTCCAGGTCCTGCAATAAAAATAGCATTCAAGTTGTATTTATTTATTACTCTATTTGAATGAATATAGATAAAACTTAAACCAGGGCTTGCACCCCAGTGACCAAGAACTCTATTTTTTATATGTTCTTTTTTTAAGGGCTCTCTAAGAAGTGGGTTATCCTGAAGATATATCATTCCTACTGCTAAATAGCAGCATGCTTTAAAATAATCATTTAATTTCTCAACCATAAAACCCTCCTATCATAAATTTTATATTATAATTTTCTCTGCGATTGAAACAACAAGAAAAGCATCCTCTAATGCTTTTCTTGCATCTTCTTCATTATATTCATTTGTTGGAATAAAATCTATATCTCCATAAAAAGAAAACTCTCTCTCCTTTCTTAAATATTTAGAAATTTCTCTTATTTTTTCGAAATTTTTTGATATCTCCGTATCATAAAGATCTATATATTCAATTAATAAATCTGAAACATCATGCTTTTTTGGTACATCAATGCCCTTATACATCAACATTCCCTTAATTGATAATTCGACTATCTCTTGTGCTTCTCTGATAACATCAGAAAAATCTTGTTCTTCAAATAAAATTTTTAGTGCCTTTAATCTCTTTTTTGATTTTAAAAAATAACTTTTTGCTAAATCAATGTTCATTTAAAAATCCACTACCTCTTCTTTATCGACTTTTTCTTTATATATCCAATAATCTTTAATTTTTTTTGTTCCATATTTTGTCATTTTCTTTTTCAATTCTTTTAAATAATTTTTAAAAAATTCATCCTTATCAAAAATAATTTTAACCTTTTCGGTCATCTCCAAAAAAATTGGACTTCCATAAAAAACTTCCTCTTTTGTTTTTATTATCGGTGAAATATATGTATCTATCCCAAATTTTCTTAAATTTTTTAATTCATCTTCAAGGAGGATTTCGACATTTTTATAAAATTCAAGATTTCTATTTATTCTTCCCCTTGGCGTGTTATTTAAAATTATCAACAAATCTATATCTGATTCATTATTTGGAGTTTCTCTTCCACATGAACCAAAAACTACAAAAGAGATAAGATTATCTTTATAAAAAGAGAGAGTTTTTTCAAAAATTTTATATATTATTTCATTAAA
>JBAMLT010000041.1:29088-48879 GCA_039793425.1 Caldisericota bacterium | reverse complement strand
AACAGGAATAAGTTTATCCCCTATCGTTTCTTTTATTTCATTAAATTTTTCTCTAATCATAAATTTATTATATCAACTAAATGAATCAAATAAAAAAGTTTTCAAAAAATTTTGTAAATATTCTTTTGCTTTTAATAAATTTTTTAATCCACCCTCTGAGATTTCTTCTCCAAAATCAAAATCATAACCCCTTATTGATAAAAGATAAAAATTGTAAGATTTTTTATTAATATTTTCAGCCCAAATTAAAAGTTCTTCAGGTGAGATATGATGAGTTAAAGGCGAAAATTTTGCCTCTTTTTCAATTTTTCTAAAATTTATATCTTCTCCCTCAAGTGCAGCATCAATAAAAATAACAGTATCAAAATCTTTTATATCATCAAGGATATCAATAGAAAGCTCCTGAATCTTAATCTTTGAGATCTCTTCATCGATTAGATCCAGGAGCTTAATTCCTAAACCATCATCTCTTCTATATTCATTACCAAAGCCAATAAGAACTATCTTCTCAATCTCTCTTGACAAAATTTATTAAATTTCCATTATTATCATAAAGTTCAATTAAAAGAGGCATTTTTCCTATTGCATGTGTTGAGCAAGAAAGACATGGGTCATAACATCTTATTGCACCTTCAACTCTATTTAACATTCCTTCAGTTAAATTTTTTCCATCAATAAATCCTTTAGCAACACTTTCAACACTTTTACTCATAGCCCAGTTGTTATGTCCTGTTGCAACTATTAGATTTACTTTTTTTATGGTTCCTTTTTCATCTACCCAGTAATGATGAATTAAAGTACCACGAGGAGCCTCAATAACACCAATACCTTCTTCATTTTTAACTTCTCCTGAAATTAAAACATTCTGTGATAGAGAATCTTTATCTTCAAGAATTTCTCTTGCTCTTTCCAAACCATAGATTGCTTCGATTAATCTTGCGTAGTGGAAATATATTGAACCTTCAACTGGTTTTCCATCATTAATTTTCTTAAAGTTTTTCATATGTTCATTTGCTATTGGAGTACTAATTTTATCAGAAGCATTCAATCTTCCAAGAGGTCCTACTCTATAAACACCATCAGGCCATCCAAGAGGTTTATAGTATGGGAACTTTAAATAACTCCAGTCTTCGACTCTTTCACCGATATATTTTAGGTAATCTTTGTCATCAAAATCATTTAAGACTTTTCCATCCCTATTCATAAATCTTATCTTTCCATTATAAAGTTCTAAAGAACCATCTTCTTTAATAAGCCCCATATATCCTGATGGAAATGAAGCAAATTTTTCACAAACTTCTTTGTTTTTCTCAATATAATCAACAGCAATTTTTATTCCTTCCTCCAAGTAGGATATCATTTCATTTATTCCGCTTAAAATTTCATCTCTTGCTTTTGGATCAAGTGCTTGATTAACTCCACCAGGTATTGCAAAAGTTGGGTGAATTCTTCTTCCTGCAACAAGTTCTATAATCCTCTGACCAAATTTTCTAAGTTTAACGGCTTTTAAAGCAAGTTCTGGATTTGCTTGAATTAGCCCAACAACATTTCTTATTCTTGGGTCAGCATCCCACCCAAAGATTAAATCAGGACCAGCAAGTTCAAAAAAGTGCATTGAGTGAGATTGTATGATTTGACCCATATGAATAAGTTCTCTTAGTAATTTTGCTGGTCTTGGAATATCAACACCAAGAATTTCATCGGTTGCTTTAGCAGATGCAAGATGATGACTTATTGGACATATTCCACATATTCTTGGAGTAATAATCGGCATTTCTGCAAAATAACGACCTTCTGAAAATTTTTCAAAGCCTCTGAATTGATCTATATGAAGATATGCTTCATCAACTTTTCCCTCATCATTTAAAAATATTGTTACTCTTGCATGTCCTTCAATTCTTGTTACTGGGTTAATTAATATTTTTTTATTCATCTCTCACCTCTACTCATATTTAAGAAGTTCACCTGTTAACATAGGCACTCTTCCTTCTAATATTTCATTTAAGACATGATAAATAGCATCAGCAGACGGTGGACATCCTGGAATGTAATAATCAACTTTTATAACTTCATTTACTGCCTTTACTTTCGGAAGAAGTTTTCCAAGTTCAGGAGATGTTGGTATTTTTCCATCCACTGTACTTTCTGTCTCAATGTATCCTCTTTTTAAAAGTTCATCAACAGGCGTATAGTTTCTCATTGTTACAATTCCACCAAAAACTGCACAATCGCCAATAGCAACAATAAATTTACATTTTTCTCTCATCATTTTAACTTCTTCTTCATGATGGTCGGTTGCAACTGCGCCTTCAATTATTCCAATATCCGTATCATCATCGGGTACCTTTAAGTCTGTTATTGGTGTTGCATTAATCTCAAGCCCTTTATTAATCAGTTCAACTAATCTTTCATCCATATCAAGAAAAGACATATGACACCCCGAGCATCCTTCGCACCAAATAGAAGCTATTTTAATCTTTTTCATAATTCCACCACCTTTATAAAGATTTAACCTTATTTAATTCTTCAAAAATTGTTCTAAGGTCAAATGACTCAAACTTTGATTCAAGAACTCTTTCTTTTTTTACGATTTTTCCATCAATATTATAAAAAGTTCCTTCTTTTTCAAAACCATCTTTTATTGGGATAAGGAGATTAAATTTATTAGCCATTTCTATTTCATATGGAGTTAAAGCAATAGTAAAAGAGTCATCTAAAATTTCCTTCAAACCTTCAGGATTTTTACCAATAAAAATTATGTTTTTAGATTTTTCAATTTTATGTTTAATATTTTCTTTTAAAAGACCAATTGAGTTTGTCTCAAATGGAAGATGGAAAAATCTTAAATTTTTATATTTACTTAAAATTTCTACATTTTTCTTGGATAGTTTTTTATAAATAACGATAGGTGATTCAAGATTTTTTAATTCTTCAAGCCCTTTTTCAAGTTCTTCAAGACCAAAAACATTTTCACTTACAGTTGCAAGGGAATTGAAGTTATTATCAAAAGTAGTAATTTTGCCATTACCTGCTGATGCTTTTCTTTTTATGAAAGAGCCGATAACTCCATATTCTCTATTTAAGTCAACTCCAATTACTATAAAATTATTTGCCTTTTTAATATCATCAATAGTTACATCTGATTTTATTGGTGGTTCATTTTCATAAAGTGAAAAGACCCTATCTTTAAATACCTTCTTGATTAAAGAGAGTTCTTCATTAAAAAGAGTTCCATCAACATAAATAACTGCATCTTTTATTTTTTCACTCATTATTCTTATCGCTTCGTCAAAATCAATTTTTCTATCTTGAGAATCATCTCTAATTTTAGGAGAGGTTAATCTTGGTTTTTCTTCAAATAAAGCACCATATCTTCCAAGTTTACATAGGATTCCTTCGTTTTCTTTATCAAAATCTCCATAGATTTTAACAATGAAGTTAGAACCTTTTCTTTTATAAACTTTAACTCCACATCCTATAGGGCATTGATCGCAATTTGAATTTATAACTTCTGTTTGAACATCCTTTCCAAAATAGGACGATCTTTTATCAGTTATTGCACCAGTTGGACAAACCTGAACACATAATCCACAGGAAGTGCAACTTGATTCACCAAGAGGAATATCCATATCTGCAATTATCATTGTGTCAATTCCTCTATTCATCTCACCAAGTACATTATGACCAGCAAGTTGAGAGCAGGCTCTTACACATCTTCTACAGAGAACACATCTATTTGGATCAATCACTATATAGTTGTGTGAATTATCAACTGAAAATTTTCTTTCGTAGGTTTCAAATTCGAAATGATCCAATCCGAACTCATAACCCAATTTTTGTAATTCACAATTTCCTGATGCTTCACAATACATACAATAATGATTTCTTTCTGTAAAAAGAAGTTGAAGTATCAATTTTCTTGAAGTAACTACATCAGGGGTATCAAGTTTTACATCCATATTTGGAGCAACTTGAGTTGTACATGAAGTTACAAGTTTCCCTCTATCCTCAACTATACACAATCTGCAGGAACCTTGAGGAAGAAGTGGTTCAAAATAACAGAGTGTGGGAATGTGTAGATTCATTTCTTTTGCAATTTGAAGAACTGTTTTTCCAGGCTCAGCTTCAACTTCCTGTCCATTGATTTTAATTTTAATCTTCTCCATATTCACCCTCTTTTTTTAAAAGAATTAAAATAAAATTTTATTCAAAACTTTATCTAAAAATAATGATACATTAGATTCACTCATTGTTTCAATATTACCATATGTCATCTCAATATCATAAAAATATGGAACACTTCCAAGATAATTAATATTTAATTCATCACAACTTTTTATAACAAAATCTTCATCAGTTGACTTCATATTCTCAATAAGACCAACTATTTTATATTTACCCTCTTTAAGTGTTTGAATGAGTTTTTTTACTGTTTCTAAAGAAATAACTGATGGATTTGTTATTATTAAAAATTCAATTTTTTTAATAAGCCTTAGAAGATCTAAAGTGGCTTCTCCAAAACCAGGAGGCATATCAATAACTAAAAAATCGAGTTCACCCCAATTAACAATTGTTAATATTTCAAGAAGTGCATCGGAAAGTTCATTTCCTCTCATTAAAAATGGTTTATTCTCTGTAAAAAAAATTGTTGAAAAAAATTTAAGGTTATCAATATTTAAAGGTTCAACTCCTAAATTTTCATTTAATTTTGCATTTTTAACTCCAAGAATAACATGAGTTGATGGTCCATAAATATCAAGATCAAGTAGTCCTGTTTTGTATCCTTTTTGTTTTAGTAAAAGTGCTAAAAAAGTTGAAATTGTGCTTTTTCCAACTCCTCCCTTACCAGATGAAACTCCAATAACCCTATTTATTTTTTCAAATCTCTTTTTAATGTATGGTGCTCTTGGATCTAAAAGATTCATTTGATATCCTCAAGATATATTCCTCTACCTTCTATAAAATCGAAATCAATACTTCCACAATTAGGACACCTTAAATAGATATGTACTGTTTCAGGAATAAAATGAATCGCTTCTTTTTCATCGGGAGTTAATTTATTAAACTCATCCTTATAATTAAATATAAAACCACAATTATTACATTTAAGAGTTGCATTAATCTCTTTATATGTGATTTTCGAATTTTCAAGAATTGTTCCTTTCATAATTTCTGAAAGAGCAAAACTAAAGGCATCAAGGTCAATACTGTTCACTTCTCCAATTCTTATAAGGATTTCATTAATCTTTTTTAATCCCTTATCTTTTGCAAGTTTTAAAGATGAATTAACAATTGCATCAGCCAAAGCCCATTCATGCATAAAAACTATTTTAAATTATAATTAATTTTAAATATAAAATCAAGGAATTGTTAAAGTATAAACATTAAAATTATCTTTTAAATATTGATTAGCAAATTCTTGGTAATATATCTCTTTTCAAAGTATCAACAATTCTTCTTGTACCAATTTCAGTTTTTAAAAAAACCCTTCTCCCTTCTTTTTTTATTTCTCCAATAATTTTTGACTCAAGACCAAGTTCATTTTGTTTTATTAATTCTAAAACATCATTTGCCTCATTTTTATCTACAACAATTAAAACCTTTCCTTCATTTGCTATATAAAGTGGGTCAATTCCAAGAATATTTGATGCATCTTTAACCCAGTTTTTTATAGGAATTTCATCTTCCCAAATCTCAATTTCAAAATTAAATTTTGTTGCTATTTCATTTAAGATAGTTGCAATCCCACCCCTTGTTGGATCCCTTAGAAATTTAATTCCCTTAAATTTATCAAGTAATGGTAAAACTAATTTATCTAAAGGAGCAAGGTCTGATTTAATATTTTCATCAATTTTTATTCCAAGTCTTTCAAGCATGACCGTTATACCATGCTCGCCAATTCCACCATTTATAATTACCAGATCGCCTTCTTTAATTTTCCTATCAATCAAATTTCTATTTTCATTTTCAATAATACCTATGCCAGATGTATTAATAAATATTTTATCTCCCTTTCCCTTTTCAACTACTTTGGTATCTCCTGTAACAATCTTTACTTCACACTCAATTGATGCTTCTTTTATTGAAATGAGAATTTTTTTAAAATCAGAAAAAAGAAAACCTTCTTCTATAACAAAACTTAAACTTAAAAAAAGTGGTTTTGCACCACAAACAACCAAATCATTAACTGTTCCATAAACTGATAGTTTACCAATATCTCCACCATTGAAAAATTGCGGAGATATAACATAAGAATCTGTTGTAAAAGCAAGTTTATCTTTTAAATCTAAAACTGCTGAATCGGTTAATTTATTTAAGATATCATTATCAAGATTATTCAAAATTTCATTTATTAATTCTTTTGTCCCTTCTCCTCCATTTCCATGATATAAACTTATCTCTTCACTCATTTTTTCCTCCATAAATATAATAAGCAGAGCAGGCTCCTTCAGAAGAAACCATACATGGACCAATGGGATTAGTAGGTGTGCATATCTTACCAAAAAGAGGGCAATTAATTGGTTTAATTATGCCTCTTAAAACTTCACCACATTTACAGTTAGGGATTTCTTTTGTTTCAACATTAAAATTATAATAGTTCTTTATATCTAAATTTTTAAAATTTTCTTTAATTTTAAGACCGCTATTTTTTAATATTCCAAGTCCTCTCCATTCAGCATCATCTATTTCAAAAACCTGATACATCATTTCAAGGGCTTTTTTATTTCCATCTTCTAAGACGCTTGATTCATATGCATTAAAAACATCTATTTCATTTTTTTCAAGAAGTTCAATCAATTTATATAAACCATATAAAATTTCAACTGGCTTAAAACCTGTTATAACAATTGGAATTCTATAATTATTAAAAACATCAAGCCATCCTTTTCTTCCTATAATTGTAGATACATGACCAGGTCCGATTATCCCATCTATTTTTATTTCACCCATATCAAGAATTGCTTTCATTGCAGGAGGTGTGAGTTTGTGAAGTGATAAAAAAAATAGATTTTTTAATTTTTCTTCCTCTGCCTTTAAAATTGTGTATGCAATATTTGGAGCAGTTGTTTCAAAACCAATTCCTACTAAAATATAATTTTTATTTTTATTTTCTTTTGCTATTTTTACACTTTCAAGTGGTGAATAAACAACTTTTATCTCTTTTCCTTTTAATCTTAATTTATTTAAACTACTATTACTTCCTGGTACATTAACTAAATCACCAAAGGTAATAACTCCAAAATTTTCTTCATAAACAAGAGTTATAAGATAATCGATATCCCTCTGAGATGTGACACAAACAGGGCAACCAGGACCTGATAAAAGTTGAATATTTTTGGGAAGAAGTTGTCTTATACCATATTTAAATATTTCATGGGTGTGGGTTCCGCAGAATTCCATTAAATTTAATTCTTTTTTAGAAATTTTTTTGATTATATTTGATAACTCTTCAACTTTTTCCTTTATCATTTTTAATATAATCTACCTCTTTAAGAGCATTTTCTACTTCTTCAAGTTCATCTTTAGATAAGATTGATATAGAAAAACCAGCATGAACAATGACATAATCTTCTTCTTTAACCTCAGGTGTAAAAACAGTGCTTATTTCAATAGTTGAATTTCCCATAGAAACAAGAGCAACATTATTTTCTTTTATTCTAACTACTTTTAATGGTATTCCTAAGCACATTTTTTATTCCTTCCTTCCTAAAATTATCTGTCCAAGTGAAATTCCACCATCGTTTGGTGGAACTCTATTATGAAAGTATAATATAAAATCCTCATTTTTAAAAATTTCATTGATTATACTTATAAGTAATCTATTCTGAAAAACCCCACCTGTAAAACCAACATTTTTAATTTTATATTCTTCTTTTAAGATTTTTGAAATATCAAGACATATTTTTGCAATTGTATTATGAAATTTTTTTGCAATATCGCTTTTATTAAATGAACTTTTTTCTAAAATTATACTTTCTATCACTTTTTTTAAATCAATTTCATAGAATTCATTTTTCTGAATTTCATAATTATAATATGAACTATTTTCATTTGAATCATTTGCAACCATTTCAAGAGAAATTGCTGCTTCTCCTTCGAAAGATACCTCTTTTTTTATATCAAGAATACTTGATACAATATCAAAAATTCTTCCACATGATGATGTGTAAATTATATTCTCATTTTTTTCAACCATTTTATCAAGAATTTCTTTTTCAAATGGATTCATATCTTTAAAAAGGTTTTTTTGATAATCTTTTAGAAAAGTTTTTGTGTATAGATAAGCAATTCTATTAGGTTTTTCAATAATATAATCACTTTTTGTCATTGGAAAATATTTAAAATGTGCAACTCTATTAAGTTCATTTATATTTCCAATAAAAACTTCACCACCCCAGATATTCTTATCTTCTCCGAAACCTGTCCCATCAAAAGAAAAAATT
This sequence comes from Caldisericota bacterium, assembly GCA_039793425.1. Classification (GTDB taxonomy): domain Bacteria; phylum Caldisericota; class Caldisericia; order B22-G15; family B22-G15; genus JAAYUH01. The sequence goes on along the minus strand of JBAMLT010000041.1, from coordinate 40,435 downwards.
ATAATATCACTTTCTATTTCTCTATCAAGTATCAAACTATATCCATGTGCTTTATGATGTTGCATATATTTAACTTCAAGATATTTTTTAAATTTTTCACCAAATTCAGTTGAAAGATATTGAGGATGGAGATCACAAACAAGGATTTCTGGACTAATTTTAAAAAGTTTTATGTAATTTTCTATTGTTTCTTCATAAACATCAAGAGTTTCTTTATCCTTTAAATCACCTATATGTGGGCTCATAAATACATAATTATCTAAGCCAAGTGAAAAAGTGTTTTTAAGTTCACCACCAAGGCTAAGTGTAGGTTTCAATGAAATTGATATTTTGATGGGATCAGGTGCATAACCTCTTGCTCTTCTTATAAAATTTATATTATTTTTTTCAATAAAAACAACACTATCATCAACTCTTCTTTCGATATCTCTGTTGTGTAAAACAAAATGATTTGTGATATGGTTTAATTTTTCTTTTGCTTCTTGGTTATCATTTATTATAGGTTCATCTGATAAATTTCCACTTGTCATAATGATTGGGTTACTAAATTCTTCAAAAATTAAATAATGATATGGAGCATAAGGTAACATTACTCCTAAATATTTGTTATCAGGTGCTACCAAAGGACTTATATCTTTTAAATTAATTATTTTGAGTAAAACAATCGGCCTTTCTTTCGATTTTAAAATCTCCTCTTCTTTCTCATTAACAAAGCAATATTTTTTAATCATATCTATATCTTTCATCATTAAAGCAAATGGTTTTGTTGGCCTTTTTTTCTTCTCTCTTAATTTTTTTACTGCATCACTATTAGTTGCATCAACTGCTATATGAAATCCTCCAACTCCTTTAATAATTACTATTTCACCTTTTTTTAAAATATTTGATAATTCTTTAAAAATATTTTCTTTTATAATCTTATCTTCCTTCAAATTTTCTATCCAGATTTCGGGACCACAAGTAAAACATGCATTTGGTTGAGCATGAAATCTTCTTGAAGTTGGATCTTTATACTCTTTTTCACACTTTTCACACATTTTAAAAACTTTCATGGTTGTTTTTTCTCTATCATAAGGAAGATCCTCGATAATCGTATATCTTGGCCCACAATTCGTGCAGTTAATAAATGGATATTTATATCTTCTATCATTTGGATCGAAAAGTTCTTTTAAACAATCATCACAAATCGCAATGTCAGGTGAAATGAAATTAAAGCCTTCATCTTTTTTACTCTCTTTAATAAAAAAGTCAATAAATTCTTTTTCTTCAGAAAGATTACCTTCAATTCTTTCTATTCTTGATAAGGGAGGCGCTTCATTTTTCACTCTTTCAATAAAATTATCAATAGATTTTTTTCCCCCTTGAAGAGATATTTCAACACAACTTGAAGTATTCAAAACATACCCTTTAAGGTTTAACTCTTTTGCAAGTTTATATATAAATGGTCTAAAACCAACTCCTTGAACTCTTCCATATATCTTAAAAAAATAAGTTTTCATTGTAATAAATTAATTATATCATCTAAACTTCAAAATAATTTGTTCTTAATTATTTAAATATTAATTTGACTTTTTTTGATTATTTAATATAATGTAAATGAAAAATATTTTCATGAAAAAGATAAAAGAAGAGATATTAGAATATTTATTTCGAGAGAAAAAAGAGAGAGTTCCACTCTCGCAGGTTAAAGATTATTTCAACTTAGAAAATTTTGATGAGATTATAAAATCACTGGTTGATGAAGGAAAAATAAAATTAGAAGATGGTTTAGTAATTTTAACCTCACTTGGCTCAAAAGAGGGAGAAGGTATCTATGAAAAGCATGAATTTGTTGAAGATTTCTTAAAAAATATAGGTGTTCCTGAAGATTTTGCCCATGAAAAAGCATGTGAAATTGAACACCATGTGAATGAAGAAAGAATTGAAAATCTTGTATCACTTTTAACTTTAAATACTGGAGAAAAAGGAGAAATTGTTTTGATAAGGGGAGGTAGGGGATTAATTCAAAGATTATATGATATGGGTTTAACACCAGGAACTGAAATAAGAATTTTAAGAAAAGCACCTTTTGGGCCTATTGAGATTTCAGTAAGAGGGTATCATCTTGCACTTGGTCAGGGAATAATAAATAGAATATGGGTAAAGAGAAAGAATTAACAATTGCTCTTGCAGGAAACGCAAATGTAGGAAAAAGTGTAATTTTTAACCAATTAACAGGTTCTCATCAGATAATAGGAAACTGGCCAGGTAAAACGATACAAAAAAGCGAGGGTTATTTAATTTATAAAGGATATAAAATAAAAGTTATAGATCTTCCTGGAATTTACTCTTTTTCAACCTACTCAGAAGAAGAATTGATTTCAAGAGATTTTATTGCAAAAGAAAAACCAGATATCGTTATAAATGTTGTTGATGCTATTCATCTTGAGAGAAATCTTTTTTTCACTTTCCAACTAATTGAACTTGAAGCAAATTTAGTTATTGCATTAAATCAGGTTGACCTACTTATAAAATCAGATTTTACAATAGATAGTAAAAAACTTGAAGATATTTTAAATGTCCCAGTTATACCAACAGTTGCAATTGAAGGTAAAGGTATTGAAAAATTAATTGAAAAATGTATTGAGATTTATGAGGGAAAAATTGAATATAATCCAATAAGTATAAAATATGGAAAAGAAGTTGAGGAAAAAATTGAAGAATTAACAAATAAAATTACTTATAATTATTCTTATCCAAAAAGGTGGTTCATCATAAAATTACTTGAGGGTGATGAAGGGGTAAAAAAACTTGTTAAAGATGAAAATATCTTAAAAACAATAAAAGAAAAATCTGATGAACTTGAAGCAATTCATGGAGAACCAATTTCACTCATATTAACTCAGGAGAAATATAATTTAAGTAACAAAATTACAAAAGAGGTGTTGATAAAAAAAGAAAAGAAAATAAATATATCAGATTCACTCGATAAAATTTTTCTTCATCCCTTTTTCGGTTATATCACACTTATAATTTCTCTTTTTCTAATTTTTTATTCAATTTTTAAATTTGGTAATTTCATATCAGGTTACCTTAACTCCTTTTTTGATATATTAAAAACCTATTTTTTAAAATTTAATATAAATGAAACATTAAAAAAGATCTTGTGGGATGGCATTGGAGAAGGTGTAATTGGAGGAATATCGGTTGCACTTCCTTATCTAATCCCTTTTTATATTCTTCTATCAATTCTTGAAGATTCAGGTTATCTTTCAAGAATGGCATTTTTTACAGATTCTTTTATGCATTTTATAGGTCTCCATGGAAAAGCCTTTTTCCCACTTATGCTTGGATTTGGTTGTAATGTTCCAGCAGTACTTGGTTCAAGAATTCTTGAAACAAAAAAACAAAAATTTTTAACAGCAACCCTTGCAACCCTTATTCCTTGTAGCGCAAGGACAATTATAATATTGGGTCTTGTTGGAATTTTTCTTGGATTTAAATATGTTCTTATTATTTACATAATAGATTTTATAATCATTTTTTTATCAGGTAAATTACTTTCTAAAATAATTCCAGGTAAAAGTTATGGACTTATTATGGAAATGCCCCCTTTAAGAAAACCATCAATGAAAATAGTATTAAAACAATCATGGTTCAGAATAAAAGATTTTGTTTATTTTGCTTTTCCAATTATTATTTTTGGAAATTTCTTACTTCAACTACTCAGTTTAACAAATTTACTTAATATTTTTGTTCAATTTATCTCCCCATTATTTGTAAACTTTTTAGGATTACCACCATTAACTTCAATTCCATTAATTTTTGGAATTTTAAGAAAAGAATTAACTTTAATTATGCTTTTTTCTCTTTTTGGAACAAATTCAGTTTTATCTTTTATGACTCCAAAACAAATAATCATATATTCTTTGATCACTTTATTCTATTTTCCATGCATTGCAACCTTTGCAGTTTTAAAAAGAGAGATTGGTTTATTAAATGCCATACTTATTACCATTTTTGAAATTATCTTTGCAATTCTTCTTGGTGGCCTATTAAATTTTATTCTGTAAAAAATTAAATAAAAAATTTGTATTAAAAAATAGAGGAGGTTATATGAATAAAAATTATAAATTTTTTATTATTTTTATCTACTTAGTTTTAATTCTCTTATCAACTCCATATTATGGAAAAGTCACTCTTTCTAAAAATAATCAAAATAGAACTGATAACTCCCCACTTTTATTTTGTATAGGAGTCCATGTTGAACCACTTGGTCCTACATATCAAAATAAGAATTTACCTAAAACTTCAGGTTATTATAATGATCAATTATTCAACAACCATAAACAATACATTCTTGATTTTATGGATATTTTAGAAAAATATAATGGTAAAACCACAATTCAAGTTCAAAGTCCTTTTACAGAAGTTATTATAAATAAAAAAGACTCTCTTATTTCTGATATAGAAAATAGGGGTTATGAAATAGGTCTTCATTTTCATGAAGATGCACACCTTGGTAAAAACTCCGAAAATCTTTCGTATGAAAATTGGAGCAATGTAATAAAAGAAGAAATTTCATTAATTAAAAAATGTGGAGTTAAAAATGATATTTTATATATGAGTGGTGGAAACTTATATGAAGATCTTTTAAAAGCACTTGAACTTTCAGGTATAAAAATCATAAGTGATTATAAAAATCCAAGAACACAGGAGATTGATTACAAAATTTTAGGAATTCACCCTTTTAGACCTTCAAATGGACCTAAAGATCTTGACGAATTTATTATTCATAATCCCAATGGACCTGTTGTGTATCTGCCAGAAGGAGAGTATGACCCGGAAATTTTTAAAAATAAAAGTAAAATGAGTGATGAGGAGTGGTTTAATAATTTAAAGGAATTTTTGTTAAAGTCAGTTTCAGTTAAATCTAATAATTCAGTAAATGTTTTTCATATAACAATTCATCCAGGAGAATTTTCGCTTAAATTAATTGAAGATTTTATTAAAAATATAGTTGACCCTCTTATTAAAGAAGGAAAAATAAAATGGGCAACATTCAGTGAAATGTACAAAGAATATGTTTCTTGGGAAGAAAATTATAATAGAAATAAATATGTTGAAGAAAGTGCTTTTGATATTGATAATCAGCCAAAAGATGCACTAAATATCATTGAACTATTTGTTAACCAAAATTATTGTTTCTTTAATGGAGAGAAAATAAATATTGAAAACCCTCCATTGATAATAAAGGGAAGAACTTTAGTTCCATTAAGATTTATAACAGAATTACTCGGAGGAAAAGTTTTATGGAATCCATATGAAAAAAGAATTGATATTAATATTGAGATCTTAAAAGGAGAAACTAAAATCACTTTTTATATTGACAAGAATTATTATTTTGTTGATAAAATAAAATATTTTCTTGATACTCCTCCAAAAATAATTTCTGGAAGAACCTATATACCTTTAAGAGTTTTTGTTGAAGCATTGAATTTTAAAATTGATTGGTTTGAGAAAGAAAAGAAAATAGAAATTAAATCAATAAACCTTAATAGCGATTATGATAAAGATTTTTTAACTATAAAAGAAGAATACAAACTTTCTTTTAATCCAATTAAAAAAGATACTGACGGGAATGGGTTAATCGACTATGCTGAGGCGAATTTAGGTAAAGAAGTTAAAAATATAACTTATAAGATAGTAGATGGTAACGAATTAAAACTTGATATGTATTATCCTAATTTTGCAAAAAATAAAATCCCATGTATAGTATATGTTCATGGAGGAGCATATGTAACTGGTTCGAAAGATAATATTTTAAAATATCCTGAATTTTATCTATTAAGAAATTTTTCATTTATGATTGTTTCAATAGATTATAGACTTGCACCAGAATATAAATTTCCTTCTCCAATTGAAGATGTTAAAAGTGCTATTAGATTTTTAAGAAAAGAGAGTGAAAAATACGGAATTGATGTTAATAAAATTGGTGCTTTTGGAACAAGTGCAGGAGGTCATCTTGTTTCTCTTTTAGGAACTACAAATAATGATACTATTTTTAATAACGGAGAAAATCTTGAATTTTCAAGCAGTGTAAAATTTGTTATTGATTATTTTGGACCAACGGATTTAACAAAAATGCCAGATAAAGATAGATTAATTAATGTTTTTGGTCCAATTGAGGATGAAAATTTATTAAAGTTCAGTCCCATAAGTTATGTTTCAAAAGATGATCCACCATTTTTAATTATTCATGGCGAGAAAGATAATTTAGTACCTATTGAACAAGGTGAAATATTATATAATGCATTATCAAGAGAGGAGGTTAAGGTTAAATTTATAAAAGTTAAAAATGGAGGTCATGGTTTTGTACCAATTGGAGGACTAATTAAACCTGATAGGTTTGAAATTGCATTTGAAACTCTAAAATTTTCAATTGAAAATTCATCTTATTGATATAATTTATTTATGAACTTTTCAATTTTTCTTGGACTTATTATTCCAGGGCTTCTTACTGGTTTAGGGGCAATACCAGTTCTATTTATTAAAAAAGGTATCTCTTTTAAAGTTATAGATGCACTTCTTGGATTTGCTGCTGGTGTTATGCTTGCTGCAACTTTTTTCAGTTTGCTTTTACCCTCACTTGAAATGGGTGGAATTTTAATCACAATTTTGGGTTTAATTTCAGGCGCAATTTTTTTATCTATTCTTGATAAAATAACACCACACACCCATTTTATTAAAGGAAATGAGGGTCCATCATCCCGTCTTAGAAAAATTTGGCTTTTTATTTACGCAATAACTCTTCACAATCTACCAGAAGGTCTTGCAGTTGGAGTTGGTTTTGGTTCGCAGGATTTTAAAGTAGGTTTTATAATTGCTGCAGCAATTGGACTTCAAAATATGCCAGAGGGTCTTGCAGTTGCCCTTCCTCTTGTTGGCGAGGGTTATTCAAAAGGAAAAGCACTTGGAATTTCTTTTATAACTGGAATTTTTGAACCAATTATGGCTTTTTTGGGTTTTTTACTTGTAAAAATATTTGTAAGAATTTTGCCATTTGCCTTGTCTTTTGCTGCTGGTGCAATGCTTTATGTTATTTCAGATGAAATTATTCCAGAAAGTCATAAAAGAGGTTATGAGTTAGAAGCAACATTTTCGATAATTTTTGGATTTATTGTTATGATGGTTCTTGATTATCTTCTTGGATAAAATCTTTTAAATCACTAAATGATGGTATTCCACCTAAACTTTTTGATAACTTAACTGCTCTTATAATCGATTTTTCAGTAACACTTGCAGCAAATGTTCCAAGTGTAGTTACATCAATTTCCTTACCAGAACATGTGCTTACAGTAAAAACTATATCTCCATCAAGCATTGTATGCACTGGTTTAATTGCTCTTGCAACACCATCATGAGCCATTTCGCTAATTTTTTTTGCTTCCCATTTTTCTATTTTTGCATCTGTTATTACAACGACAAGAGTTGTATTTTCAATTTTATTCATAGTGAGCTTTCCAATTAATGTTTTTAAATGTTCCTCTGTATTTAAAAATCCTTTACCCATTAATTTTCTTGCACCAGCAATTATTTTTCCATTTTCATAGATATCACCAAAAGCATTAACTACTGAAAAAGCAGAAACCTGAACTCCATGAATTTTTTCAGAATAAAAACCTACACCACTTTTTGTTGCCTTATTCATTCCAAGAATTTTTCCAACTGTTGCTCCAGTTCCTGCACCAAGGGACCCTTCATGTGGCACTTCTTTTAAATTTAAGCATGCTTTATAACCCATCTCTTCATCTGGAAAAGTATCACTTCTTCCAATTCCAAGGTCAAAAATTATTGCAGATGGAACAATTGGAACTTTTCCAAACCCCGTTTCAAACCCAATGTTTTTTTCTTTTAAATATCTCATAACACCTGATGCAGCAGATAAACCAAATGCACTTCCTCCAGAAAGGCATATTCCATGAATTCTATTAATCATTTTTGTTGGTTCAAGAAGTGCAGTTTCTCTTGTTCCAGGAGCTGAACCTCTAATATCACAACTTGCAACTACACCATCAGGAAAAATAATTACCGAAACCCCCGTTACTCCTTCAAAATCTTCATAATGACCAAAATAAACTCCTTTCATAGAATTCTCCTTTTATTTTCATTTATTTAATTATATAATTTATATAAATTTATGAAATTAATCTATTCGAAAGATGAATTAAATGAATTGGAAAAACAAATTTTTGAACTGAAAATTTTAGTTCCAATATTTGGATTATTTGTTTATTTAACATCAATCTTTTTAAAATTTACTAAATATCCTTTAACACCATTTCTCTATATTTCAATTATTTATAGTTTTATTTTAATATTAATGCACTTTTTGTTTCAAAAAATAAGTGAAGAAAAATTTATATACTGGTATTATTTGATTTCCATTATAGAAATATTTTTTGCTACTCTTCTTATATATTTTACTGGAGGAATTGCAAGTTCACTTTTTGCCCTTTATATAATCATAATTTTATCAGTTTCAGCATTTAGAATTCCAAATATTCCATTTATTTTTGCAATTCTTTCATATTTATCATATTTGATACTTGTTTTTGGAGAGTATTTTAAAATTTTTAAATTTGTTGATTATTTTTCTTCTGAAACCATTGAGATAACACTACCATTTATTTATCAAAGAACTCTTATTGTTGGAATGTATATTCTTCTTTTTTCTCTTTTTGCAAATAGAATAATAGTTGAACTGAACAGGGATAAGAAGACTCAAGATCTTTTAAGAGACGGAACTCTTCTTTTGACATCTTATCTTGGAGATAGAGGGAACTTTTTAACAAATATTTTAAAAATTGCAAGAGAATTGATTCATGCAGATACTGCTTCAATTGTTGAATATAAAGATGGTGAGTATAGATTTGTTGCTTGGGATAAAATAAACGATGATGATATTAAAAAAATAGAGGAGAATTTTAAAAAAGTAAAACCTGAAAATCTTGAAATAATTAGAGAAAATAAGACATCTTTAAAATTCGATGATGTATGGAAGGTATCTTACTGGGTAAAAGTTACAAGTTTGAGATCTTATATTGGGGTTCCAATTTTTTATAAAAGTAAAGTTATTGCAATTCTAAATGTTGATTCAAGAAAAGTAAGAAAATTTAATGAAAGAGACATAAGATATCTTGAAACATTTTCAAAAATAATTTCAACTATTTATGAAAAGGATGAGTTAATAAAAAATATAAAAGAATTAAACTTGAAACTTGAAAATCTATCTATGACTGATTCATTAACAAATCTATACAACAGAAGAAAACTTGAAGAAGTATTAAAATACGAGATTAATGTTTTCTTAAGAAGAGATGAAAATTTTCAACTTATTATGCTGGATGTTGATAATTTTAAAATGATAAACGATACTTTGGGGCATATAGAAGGAGATGAAATTTTAATAAAAATTGGAGAAATCTTTCATAAAAATCTAAGAAAAGTTGATTTTATTTTTAGATATGGCGGAGATGAATTTATAATTATTATCCCTAATTCTCCTCCTCCAACTGTAGAAATTGTTATGAAAAGAATTGACTCAAAGTTTAAAGAAAATTTTAAAAATTATATAGATAATTATAAAATTGGCTTATCCTATGGATATTTAAGTTTTAAAGAATTTTTTTTAGATATCATTAATAAATATCCTGAAAAATCTTATGATGATGATTTTCTTTTTTTCTATGTTTTAAAACATGTAGATAATCTACTTTATTCTTCAAAAAAATTAAAACATATTCATTAATCAATATCTATATTTATATCTCCACTTAATGTTTTTATTCTAAGAATTTTATCACCTTCACCAATTTTAACTTCACCTTTATTAACTTTTGTTATTTTACCTTCATGTTCTATGGAACCTTCGCCACTTTTAGTATCAACCTCTATTTTTAAATCCTTGGTTAAAATACTTAGATTAATATCTCCAGATATAGTATGAATTTCCATTAAATCATTGATTTTTATATTTTCTAATCTCTGATCACCACTAAAGGTTGATAATAACAATCTTTCAAAATTTCCATATTTAATTCTTATATCACCAGAGTATGTTTTAATTATTCCTCCATCCTCAATATCATTTGCAAAAATATCTCCTGATTTTGAATTTATTTTAAAATTTCCATTTAGATTTTCTATAGAAATATCACCACTTAATGTATAACAATCAACATCTCCTTGAATATCTTTCAGTTCAATATCTCCACTCACTGTTTTAATTTTTAAGTTGCCTTTTATATTTTTAACTTCTATATCTCCTGTTATATCATTAACAATCACATTACTATTAGATGGTACAACTATCTTTAAATTTTCAGTTGTAATTTCATCTCCAATTTTAAATCCAAAAACATTTATATGAACTCCTCTGTTTTTAGATTTAATGATTAATTTATCATCACTTTCATCAATTTCAACTGAATCTTTACCTTTTTCAAAAACAATTTCATTTATATCTTCACTACCTTTTATTTCTAAATCTTCAGATATCAATTCTATTTCAATATTTTTAAAAGATCCTTTAAGTTTCTCTTCATATTTCTTTTCATCCATATCCTCAATTTCTTTAATTAATTTTTCTTTAACTTCTTCTGTAATTTTTCCTTCTAAAAATAATTTTTCTATTTTTTTAATCATCTCTTCTTTCATCTTTAACCTCCTTTATTTTTTCTATTGCTTCATCACCCGTAATTTCACCCTTATCAATTTTCTCTAAAATTTCATCTAATTTTGATATCTTTTCTTCTACTGATTCCTCATTCTCTTTTTCTTCTTTCTTAATTTCAATTAAACCGAGTGATGATAAAAGTTCTTCAAGTCTATTTTTTGCAGTTGGATAAGAAATATTTAATCTTTCCTGGACTTCTTTTAAATTTCCTTTTGATAAAAGAAATATAAGTAAAAATTGTTCCTCCTGAGGGTCTAATGTTAAAAATTTATTTAATGGATAAACTCCTTTTACAACTGTTCCACATTTATCACATGTTAGTTCAGTTATTTTTAAAGTTGAACCACAAGATGGACATCTTGCTGGTAATCTTTTCATATCTTCCTCCTTTATCTTAAAAAATTCAAGGGATTAACCAATTCAATTCTCCCTTTTTCAATTAAAAGATTTCTTTTTTTACTTCCTGTAATAAAAACTCTTTTTTCCTTTTTTCCTTCTTTTACCTTTAAAACCTCTTCATTTTTTAATTCTAAAGCCTTCATTATTACCTCCTTAAATAAAATTAAATTTTATTAATTTTTGGGTAATGAGTGATTTTTTTAAGATAGAGTATAAAGAAGGATTAATTAG
>JBAMLT010000041.1:15776-29078 GCA_039793425.1 Caldisericota bacterium | reverse complement strand
ATTTTTTTTAAAATATCCTTAAGTTTATTTACTTATCTTTTTTTGAAAAAAGTACCTATTGTTGAAAGAAAACCTGACTTAATCTTTATTTTCTTACTAATTTCTTTTAATTTTGAGTTTTTCTTATAAAAGTCATACATTATCAAATTTTCCAAATCTAATCTTGGACTTATTTCTTTTTCTGATTCTTTATATCCAAATGTTATCAATCCAATAATATTAAACTCTTCTGGTAAGTTAATTATTTCTTTAATTTTCTTTTCCCTGAATGCTCCTACAAAACAACTTCCAATTCCTAAAGAATGTGCTTCAAGCATCATATTCTGAGCACACATTCCACAATCAAGATCAACCCATCTATGCTTTTTTTCAGTATAAATAATTATAATTAGAGGTGAATTTTCTATAAATGAATTGATTGTTAATATTTTACATGCATCTCCTATTCTCTTTATACTCTCTTCATTTTGAACAATAATAAATCTCCATGGTTGATTATTACTTGCAGAAGGAGCCCATCTACCCGCTTCAATAATTTTTAAAATCTCCTCCTCTTTTATTTTTTCTTTTTTATAATGTCTTATACTTCTTCTTGTTTTAATAATTTCAAGGATGTCACTCATTTATATGACCTCCTAAAAAAAATATTATTAATCTATAGAATCTCTCTCAAGCATTGATGAAAATTTTCCTTTTATAAAATATATAGAAATATCTATAAAATAGGTTAAAGATATTCCGAGTAATATTAGAAAGAAAAAATCTTCACCGTTTAACAATTCATACCAAAAGTATGTTCTATCAAAAAATATTGACTGAGTTTTTGTAAACATCTTGGTAATAACAAAAATTATTACATATATAGACCCTCCAATAGTTACATAAGATAATAATCTTAATAACCATATTGTTCCAAGTGTAAAAAATAGAATTAATATTGGTAAGAATAGACTTATCTCAAAAGGATATGGCATAATAAAAATAGGTATTGACATAATTATTGTTAAAAGCGATAAAAGAATATATTTTGGCAAAGGGTTTTTTATAACCTTATCTTTTAATTTATTTTTATAAGTTTCAAAAACTTCATTTAAAAATTCTTTCACCTCAAAATAATTTTCTTCTTTACAATATATTGCCATAAGCGTTCTCCACTCATTTTTTAATAGAATCACTTTCTCTTTCTCTTTAGGCTCTATCTTTATTACATTTTTATAATTTATAAAAACAACTTCCTGCGATTTTGCAATTAATCCCGTTCCAGATGGTGTTGGTTTACCAGTTATGGCACCTAATATTACTGATAAATTTGTAAGTTTCTTTCCTCTTTTATCTATCATTTCATAAAGAACACCTTTATTATCAACAGTAAATCTTAGAGTCATTCTATTTCCAAATATGATTAACATAACAAAAACTGATAGAACGAAAAGACCTAAACATACAAGAAAAAATACTAATAATAACATAGGAATGGTTTCAGGTTCACCTTGAGAAAGGAAAATTACTGACATAAGAACAGCGATAATTATAAAAGTTATTAAAAAAACAAAAAATATCTGTTTTAATAGTACTTTATTATTTAAAAGTGGAATATCAATTTCCCATTTTATCTCTTTTTTACTTTGTTCATTCATATTAAATCTCCTTTTTAAAATATTTTTAAAATTTCATTTTTTATTTTTTCTTTATTTTCTTTAGTTAATATAAAAATATTGCCATATATTTTATATTTTTCAACAAAATCTCTATGAAGTGTTGCTAAAATTTTTGTTTCACTTTTCATTAAATTATCTATTTTTTCTTTAAAATTTTCTGAATAAAACTCCATTTTTCCAATTTCATCAATGATTAAAATCTCATAATTTCTTTTTAGAACTTTATTAAAAATTTCATCTAAATTTTTAATATTAAGATAATAACTTCCAAATTTAAAATCTAATTTTATATTTTTTGATGCAAAAATTCTTTCTTCTTTTGTATTAATATCAACAATGTTAAAGCCTATCCTTTTTCCTTTTAAAATAAAATCTGTTGTAATAAATCCAGAAATTTTAAATTCCCTTTTTATCAAAATATCAGATATTTCTTTAATTAATGTTGTTTTGCCAACCCCACTTTCACCTGTTATGAATATTTTCATTTAAATACCTCTTCATCTCTCTTGAATAAAGATGCACTTCTCTTAATATATCTGGAATTCTATATTTATTAGATAAAGAAAGTATAATATCAAGTGTATCTTTAAAAGATATTAAATTACCTGGAGATATAAAAACTGGCTTTACTCTATCTTTTGTTGTTAAAGCGTAACCAATTAATTCTCCACTATCATTAAATATTTCTGAATAATTTCCTCTATTTTTATTAGGTGCTTTAAAAGTTCCATAAAGAATACTTTTAGCAACACCAATTGAGGGTTTATTAAGTTTAACTCCAAGGTAAGTTGCAATACCCATTTTTCTTGGATGAGCAATTCCCTGACCATCGACAATAATCAAATCATAATCTTCATCATTTAAACCTTTAATATAATTTGGTCCTTCTCTTAATGATAGATATGTAGGTATATATGGAAAATCTATTTTAGAAATTACATTTTTCTTCTTTAAAACCTTTTTTTGAGAATAGTCATAGAAAATAAAACAAGAAATAATATTTTTTTCAGTATAAGATGAATCAAGAAAAACAATTAAATCTATCCTCTTTTTTAAATCAATAAGTTTAATCTTTTCAATAAGTTCTAATTCCTCTTTTTTATATTCAACTAATTTATCATGAACCATATCCATATATTTTTTTAAGATCCCCAAACTCTTTAATCTCTTTAATTGATAAAATTCCGCCAAGAATAATATAGATATAAAATGTGAAAAATTTAAAAAGAAAAATAAGTGCTGGTAATTTTGAAATATCTATTATGGTTGAAAAAAGTGATGAATATATAGCCTCTGAAATTCCACTACCACCTGGTGTTACAGCCCATCCAACAAAAAAATGATAAATAAATTGTAGAATTGATGCTATAAAAAAAGAAACTTGAATATTTAAAGAATAAATAATAATAGGTGATAGAGAAATTAAGAAAATATAATAGATAACTGTAAAAATTGATAGATATAAAATTACTAGACCCAGTTTTTTCATCTTAAGTAATCCTTCTCTATATCTATCATAACTTTTAATAATTGTCTGTGTAATTTTTTCTTTTGTTTCTGGTGAAATTTTTTTGAAAAGATTCAGTATAGAAAAACTTATTCTTCTAAAAATTTGAGGTTTTAATATTATTATAAATATCATAATTGAAAGAAAAATTATAAAAACAATAACTGAATTTATTATTCTTTTAATTATTTCTTCTTTTATTTCAAAATTCTTAAGAAAAAAAATTGTAAAAAATGAAAAAATCAGAACAAAGAGCATATTCAAGAGATATATTATCGTTACAATAGCACTAACTTCACCTATATCAAAGTTTTTTCTTTTTGAGATTAAATAAACTTTCATGGCAAATCCACCAACTCCAAGAGGTGTAATTGTTGCAAAGAAAAGTGAAACAATATTGAAATAAATTAAAGTGAAAAATGGTATATTATAATTAAATTTATTTAATAAAATTTTATATCTTATTGCTTCAATTATCCATAAAGAAAAAACAATTAATATAACCAATAAAATATAACTAAAATTGAAATTGAATTTTAAAGTAGATGCGCCTTTTTTAATTATAGAAACAATAAAAATTATAACTATTACAGAAACACTTAAAATTAAAGAATTAATAATATTTCTTTTAATACTATTCATAGATAAATCCTCTTGAATCATAAATTAAATCAAAATTCACCTTTTAATTATATTATATTGAAAGATTAAGTAGAAAATGTTAAAAATATGTTATTTTATTAATTTTTTATAAATTTATCTAAAACTTTTAAAGTTATATCAACAACTTCCTCATCATATAATATACCTTTATTTGAAACTAACTCTTCAATAACTTTATCAATTTCAATTGGAGGTCTATAGGGTCTATTTGATGTCATTGCATCGACTACATCACTAACAGCAAGAATTTTAGCCTCTAATAAAATTTCATTTCCTTTCAAACCAGATGGATAGCCAGAACCATCAATTCTTTCATGATGCTGAAGTATTATTTCATGTGTTGGATAAGGGAATTTTATATCCTTTATTATTTCATAACTTTTTATAACATGCTCTTTAACAAGATTAAATTCATATGAAGTTAATCTTCCATATTTATTTAAAATTTCTGATGGAATAAATATTTTACCCAAATCATGTAAAAATGATGCATATTTCAATGCCTGCAATCTTTCATCACTGATTTTCATTTCTTTTCCAATAAGCAATGCAAGTTTAGAGACTCTTAAAGAGTGATTACCAGTATATGGTTCTTTTAACGCAATTATTTTTGAAAATGAAGATAGCATATTATCAATTGTATTCTCGAGTTCTTCTGTTTTATCCATAATTTTCTCCTTATCTAAAAATTTTCTTATACCAATTCCAATATCATTAGATATCTCAATTAAAACATTGACAATATCTTCATTGAAAAAATTTTCTTTATCTGAATGGATAGTTAAGGCACCAATTATTTCTTCTTCATAATGAATTGGAAAAGATGCTATTGATTTTACACCAAAAGATGTGGCCTTTTCTTTCCATGGATAGAAATCTTTATCAATAGAAATGTTATTGATAATAATATTTCTGTTTTCTTTAATTGCTTTTCCAGTTGGCCCAAAACCAAGTTCTGAATTATCCCATCTTACTTCTATACTTTTTAAATAATCACTTAAAATGCCACTAAAAGAAACTGGTTTTACTTTATAATCCTTGCTTTTTAAACCTATCCAAGCGAAAATTATTCCATTTATTCGAATTATTTCATTACAGACCTTTTTATAAAATTCTTTATCATTTTTACATGAATTTATTAAACTGTTAATTTTTCTTATAATCAGCTGAAAATTTAATAATTCATTTAATTTTATTTCCTGTTCTGTTATACCTGTTATATCATTAAGTAAAATTCCAAAATAATATTTTTCTGGACTAAAAACATTCACTTGAAAATGTTTTTTTAAGTTAGGTAAGTAAAATTTAAAGGAACTTCTTTTTCCATTTAATGCAACAAAGCCAAATTTTCTAATTATATCTTCGTCAAAATCTAAAAAAATTTCTTTTCCAGATCTTCCTATTATATTTTTTCTTGTTAAATTCAATAATTTCTCAAAAGATTTATTTACCTCAATAAAAACAAAATCTTCTGGAATTTTGTTTTTGTTGAGTTTAATCTTACTTAAAGCATAGGGGATGTATAGATTATAATAAATGGATTTATAATAGTTCAGAGAATCAAATTTCTTTAACTCTAATTTATCTTCATTTTTTTGATTATTAAAGTCAATAAATTTTTTTTCTATAGGATTCTCCTTTAATTTTTAGATGGTTTAAATTAATAAAAATATTTTTTTATTCACAAAAGTGAAATTTTTGATTAAATTTTTTTAAAAAGTTTTACCAAACTACTTTGTTAATTCTGTTGGAACTGTTCTAACTGAAAGAATTGATGCTCCTGCATCTGATGGGTCTGCAAATACAGAAACCTTTACAAATAATGTTAATGCTAAAACAATCAATACTAAAATTATAAGTTTTTTCATTCTAAACCTCCTTTTTTTAAGAATAAAATTAACCAAATGATTGTCAAATTTTTCATATTTATTAGCCCTCATTAGAACTAAAAAATTTTTATATAATTTTATTAATTTTTTTAAAATTTTAAAAATTTGACTTGTAAGGGGACACATAATATGATAAAATATAGATAGAAAGATGAATATTAAATTACCAATATTAACTAAAAAGATTTTTGATTTAGGTTCATATTCTAAACCAGTTTTAAATTTTTTACTGGATAATAAAATAGATATATGTTATAAACATTATCTAAAATCATTAGAATATATATGGAAAAGAGAATACAATAAAGCATATGAAGAAGTAAATTCAGGTTTAAAAAAATGTAAGAAAAACAAATCAATTTATTATTTATTATTATCAAATAAATTTATAATCTCATTCTATCTTAAAGATAATGAAAATTTAAAATTAATTTATACAAAAATAAGAAGAGAATATGAAAAAATTCCACCTTTAGTAAGAAAAATTACAAACCAATCATTAATCAATTATTCACTTATGAGTAATTCTTCAAATTTACCAAAATCAAGAGTCTGGAGTAAGGATAGAGAAATTTCTCCTTCAACAAAACTTTTTTTGTTGATTGGAAAAGCAAGAAAAGAGATAAAAGAAAATAAAATACAAAAGGGAATTATTTATTATCAAAAAGGTTTACAGATTGCATTAAGAATTCCTCATCCAACTGGACTTATCACCTGCTTTAATGATATTGCATGGTACCTACAAAACAGAAAATCATTTAAATCTCTTTATTATGTAGAAAAAGGTATCTATTATCTTGGTTACTATTTTGAAGAACCAAAAATAAATTTCTATATTTTAGATACGATTTTTAATATTGAAAAGAAATTAAATTTCTATAGAATTTATGAAACTTCTGAACTTATTCAACTTTATAAAGATGATGAGTTTGTAAAAAGTAAGTATAAAAATCTTCTTAATGAGATTAAGAATTACAATGTTAATTTTGAAAAAAATTTATATAAAAACAATATAAAATTAAGATATTACTTAAAAAAGCATATTAAAAATATTAAGAAAGTTTCAAATTCAACAAAAATTTCAAGAGACAAGTTAATAAATATTTTAAAAGGAAAAACAGAATACATAAGGAGCGAGACAATAAAAAAATTGATTGAGGGATTAAAGATTGATATTGAAAAAAATATTCCAAATGAAATATTTTCTGAATTAATTAAGATAAAAATTAATGATAATTTTAAAAAAGCAGTTAATTATCTTTATGAAAAACCCGATATAGAAAAGAAAAAATTTGTTTTTGCTACCTTTATGGCACTTTTTGAAAGAAAAAAAACTTTTAAATATTTAATTAAAAAGGGTGTTTTAAAAGAAATTTTATATTTAATAAACAGTGATTTTGACAAATTTACTAATTTTGTTGAAAAAAGATTTGAGTTAAAAAGATTTATTTCATACATTTTAAATCCACCTGAATTTATTAAAGGAAGGAAAGATCTAATCTTAAAATTTTTAGATAATGTGGATGAAGAAAATTTAAACCTAATTATAAATTATTATCTTGATATGAATGAAAATGAAAGAGAAATTTTTGATATTTTCATAAGAAACTATATTAGATTTAATAAGATTTTAATAAATTTAGGAATAGATGATGAAATAGATTTAAAATATAAAAATATATTTAAATTACTGAACATAAATGCAAATTCTTTTGTTCTTTCATACTACTTTTTCAAAAAATGGGAGAGGATAAAATTTAATAGAATATTCAAAAAATTAGAATTAATCTATCAAGATAACAAAAAGAGTTTAAAAGTTTAAAAATAAAAATTTACTTTTTTAAAAATTAAAATGTTATTATATTAATATATCTTATAAATTTTGAGGTGAAATATGATAAAAGAGGGAAAGGCATCAAAATCTAAAAAAGTTAAATATTTTGAATTAGATAAACCTTACACATTAAGTCAGGCAATTATTGAGGCAGATAGGTGCTTACTCTGTTATGATTCTCCATGCAGTCAATCCTGTCCTGCTGAAACAGATCCAGGTAGATTTATAAAAAAGTTGAGGTTGAGGAATATAAAAGGTGCTGTTAAAACAATTAAAGAGAACAATATTCTTGGTGGAATTTGTGGTCTTGTATGCCCCGTTGACAAACTATGTGAAGAAAAATGTCTTGCAACAGGTATTGATAGAGCAATAAACATTGGAAGGCTTCAGAGATTTCTTGTTGAATATGGATGGGACATAGGCTTTAATCCAATAGATAAGAAGAAGAATAAAAATGTGAATGTTGCAGTTGTTGGTTCTGGTCCAGCAGGTCTTACCTGTGCAGGAGAACTTGCAAAAGATGGTTTTATGGTTACAATCTTTGAAAAAAATGAAAAATTAGGAGGAATACTTAGATATGGAATTCCACCTTATAAACTCAATGATGATTTTCTTGATAGAGAAATTAAAGATGTTCTCGATTTAGGGGTAAAAGTAAAAACAAATTATGAATTTAATGGAAAAGGTTCAATTGAAAATTTATTAAAAGAGGGTTACAAGGCAATATTTGTTTCAACAGGTCTTCAGAATCCATATAAATTAAAAATTCCAGGTTCAGATGCTAAAAATGTATTCACATATCATGATTTCTTATGGAAAATAAATAGTGGAAAGGTTAATGAAATTTTGGATAAAGTGAAAGATAAAAATGTTCTTATCGTAGGTGGCGGCTCTGTTGCTATGGATGTTGCAATAACTTGTAAACTCTTAAATGCGAAAACTGTTTACTGTGTT
The DNA here is from genome assembly GCA_039793425.1 of Caldisericota bacterium. Lineage (GTDB taxonomy): Bacteria > Caldisericota > Caldisericia > B22-G15 > B22-G15 > JAAYUH01. Next base: position 20,573 of record JBAMLT010000041.1, on the reverse strand, counting down.
GCTCTTGAATCTATGGAAGATTTACCTTCTGATAGAGAAGATTTGCATAAAGCAATTGACCATCATGTTGTTATTAAACCACAGAGTAGAATTAAAGAGATATTGACGAAAAATAAAGAAGTTATTGGGGCAAGAGGAAATGAAATAAAATTATTAAAAAAAGGCGACTTTTCTCCTTCAAATATAAAAGATATATCTGGAACTGAATTTTCATTTAAAGTTGATATGATAATTTTTGCAATAGGATCAGGAGTTGACCCAAAAATTAAAGAATATTTACCAAATATTAAATTTGATGATAAAGGATATATAAAAGTTAATAAAGATACATATGAAACTTCAGTTAAAGGAATTTTTGCAGGTGGGGAAATAGTTACAGGTCCTAGTCTTGTTGTGAATGCTGTAAGAGATGGCAAAAAGGCAGCAAAATCAATAATAAATTTTTTAAATAAACAACTGTAGGAGGAAATATATATGAAGGATTTAAGTATAACTGTATGCGGAGTTAAATTTCCAAATCCTTTTATGCTTTCATCTTCAGTTGTCAGTAATACTGCTGAGATGATAGCAAGAGCCTTTGATGCAGGATTTGGAGGAGTATCTTTTAAAGGTATCGGTGGTCCATCAATAGAGATAATAAATCCTGCACCGAGGATGCATTCATATAATATTGGGAGTAAAAAACTTGTAGGACTTCAAAATGTTGAACAGACAACAGATAGACCTCTTAAGGATAATATTCAAGATGTAAAATGGTTAAAGAAAAATTACCCTAAAAATCCTATTATGGTTAATATAATGGGTTTTAACAAAGAGGAGTGGAAATATCTTGCATTAACTTTTGAGGATGCAGGTGCTGATATGCTTGAACTTAATTTCTCCTGTCCCCATATGTCTGTTGAGGGTTCTGGAATGAAGGTTGGTCAGGCATTTAAACTTGTAAGAGATTTTACTGAAATAGTTAAAAAGAATGTAAAGATTCCTGTTTTTGCTAAACTCACTTCAAATGTTACAGATATAACTGAGCCAGCAATGTATGCAAAAGAAGGTGGAGCAGATGGAATAACTGCTGTTAACACTGTAAGAGGAGTAATTGGGGTTAATATTGATAATTTTGTTCCATACCCAAATGTTTTTGGAAAAGGAGCAATTTCTGGATACTCAGGGCCTGGAATTAAACCAATTTCTTTAAAATGTATAGTTGAACTTGCAAAAAAGAAAGAACTTGGTTTACCACTTGCAGGTTGTGGAGGTATAGAAACATGGATTGATGCAGTTGAATTTTTACTTAGTGGTGCATCGCTTGTTCAAATGACCACAAGTATCGTTAAATATGGACATAGACTTGTTGAAGATTTAATTGAGGGATTATCTTTTTATATGGAAGAGAAAAAATTTAATAAGGTTGAAGATATGGTCGGAAAGGCATTACCAAATTACTATGAAACAAAAGATTTTGATCTATCAAGACAAGGTGCTGCAAAATTTGACCTTGATAGATGTATTGGTTGTGGTCTCTGCTATATTGCTTGTCAGGATGCAGGAGGTCAATGTATTGAGTGGGATAGTGAAAAAAGAAGGCCAATCCCAGATGAAGAAAAGTGTTATAGTTGTATGATATGTTCTTTCGTATGTCCTGTTGATAACCCTCCTTTAATTACATTTAAAGAAATTAAGGGTAAAAAAGTATATACACCACCTCCATCAAAATTGTAAAGAATAAAATTCTAAAAAAGGAGTATTTATGGATGTATATGAAGCCATAGAAAAAAGAAGAACATTTAGATCTCTTGAAGAAATAATTATAACTGAAGAGTTAATTAAAGACCTCGCAAATTCAGCAATACTTGCTCCTTCTTGTTTCAACAATCAACCTGAAAAATTTATATTCATTAAAGATAAAGAAATGTTAAAAAATATATTTTCTGCATTATCAAAAGGGAATGAATGGGCTCAATTTGCCTCAATGATTATCGTTGTTTATTCAAAAAAGGAACTTGATTGTGACCTAAAGGGAAGAGAATATTATCTGTTCGATATAGGTTTATCAGTTGGATTTTTATTATTAAGAGCAACTGAACTTGGCATTGTAGCTCACCCTATAGCAGGATTTGATGAGAATAAAGTTAAGGAAATCTTAAATATTGAAGAAGAGATGAAAGTCATAACACTTATAATTATCGGAAAAAAATTTTCTAAAATAAAGGATATTCTAACAGAAAAACAAAAACTTCAAGAAGATAATAGACCAGAAAGAAAAAAATTTGAGGAGTTTGCAAAAATAATATAATTAACCATAAAGAGATATTAAAATTATTCCTGTGAATATTAAGATTGATGATGTTATTCTAATAAGTCCATATTTTTCTTTTAAACTTATTATTCCAAGTAAAACCCCAAAAACTATACCAATTTCTCTTATTGAAACTATATAACTTAGTTTAGAAATTCTCATAACAAATATTATTAGAGAATAAGATAAAATTATAGCAACTGATGTAAAAATTATTGAGATTCTATCACTCTTTAAAATTTTATGAAGTTCTTCCTTTTTCTTCTTTATAAGAATTAAATAAGAAAATGGTATCAAAGAAATAATTTCAAAGAGATAAACATAAACAATAGGATTAACATATTTTGCTCCAATTTTGTCAACAAGTGAGTAAGATGTTACAGTAATTAAAGTAAGAAATGCAAATAAAAGCCCAATACTTTTTTTATTAAAAATTCTTAAAAAATCTTTAAAATTGAGACTATTTATCGAAATAAAATATATTCCAAGTATGATTAGAATAATCCCAATAAAACCAATAAATGTTATTTTTTCACCAAAAAATAAAAAAGATAATAGTGTTATTAATAGGGGAGATGATCTTGCAACTGGATAAACTAAAGAAAGATCAGATGTATTATAACCAAGAGATAGAAAAAACCAGTAAAAGAAATGAATAATTCCACTTAAAATAACAGGAACTAAACCCTTATAACTTAAACCATGATTTATTAAAAGATAAAAAACAAGAGGAAAATAGATAATAATTTCAAAAATTTTTGCCCAGAATATAAAAATAGTACTATCCTTACTTTTTTTGAAAAAAAAGTTCCATAATGCATGAATGATGGCTGATAAAATAACTAAAGATAGAGGTAAAATTTCCAATTTTTATCTCCATGTTTTTACAACTTTAATTAATTTTATATCATCTCCTTCTTTCAATTCAATTTCTTGATAATCATGATTTGCTGGTTTTAAATATTTTCTATCTCCATCAATTACAAAAATTTTAAAAGTTGCTGCGCCATTTATTATAGCAACGACAAGATCCCTATTTTCAACCTGAAGTTTATCATTCAAAAGAATGTAGTCATTTTCAAATATTCCTTTTTCTTTCATACTATCACCCTTAACAATCAAAGCAAATTCAGCATTTTTTGTTTCTTCATAAGGCAATTCAAGATATTTTATTGGCTCATTTTCAGTATCAATTATAAGTGGTTCACCAGCCCTAACATGTCCTAAGACAGGTATTTTTTTTATTGGTATACCTTTTAATTTATAAAGAAAATCTAAAACTCTTTCTCTTTCTTTTTCATCAAGAGATTTGATAAGAGATAATAAATATAACTTTTCACTTGAGGTTATAATTAAACTCTCTTCATCAAGAAAGTAAGTTATTGGTATATTAAAAATATCTGATGTTTTCTTAATAAATTTAATTCCTGGAGTTCTTAAGCCTTTTTCGATCTGATAAATAGCCTGTCTTGTAACTCCAAGTTCTTTTCCAAACTCTTCCTGACTTAAACCAAGGTCTTCTCTCAGTTTTTTAAATCTTTCTCCTATTGTCATTCTCACCTCCTTATAATAAATTATATCATATTGTTACAATTTTTTTAACAATATCTTGACAATTTACTATCATTTGTTATAATATATGTAAAGCAATTTATATACAATAAGGAGAGTGATTTTATGAAAGATACTGAAGTTATTTACAGGATACTTGCAAAAGTTTTTGATGAACTGGATAAAAGGATTCTTTATAAAAAAATCATCTCCTTGTCAGAAAAGGAAGATGATGAAATTGAAGATTATATTGATCTTGTTAAAAAGGTAAAGGAGTTTGATGAAATTTGATGGATCTACTAAAAAAAGAGTATATAGTTGTTCACCATACAGGTATAAAAAATGATGGATCTGACTCATATGCTATTTGGGAGAGCATTAAAAAGGCTCATCAAGCAAAATATAAGGCAAGATTTCCATGGTATATAGCAGACTATCATTTTGCAATAACAAAAGATTTAAGAGTTTTTACTGGAAATTCAATTGAACATCCATGTTTTCATTCAGGCGATGATAACATAAACTTTAGAAGTATATCAGTTGCTTTCTTTGGAAATTTCAATGAAGAACTTCTTGATAAAAAACATTTTGAACTTGGAGTTTTAACTATTTCTGATCTCGTTGATAGATTCAATATAAAACCAGAGAAAATGCTTAAACACAGTGATATTGTAAGTACAAGTTGCCCTGGGAAAAACTTTCCATTTGAAGAGTTGAAGAATAAGGTTCTTGAAAGGATAAAATATGACTGGAAAAAGGAATCTTTACTATTTGCAAAACAAAGAGGGTGGATAAAAGGAGAACATCAAGGAACTGAAAATCTTGATTTTGGAACTTTCATAACAGTTTTAAAAAACTTCTACAATATTGAAATTGCTAATTTTTTAAAAGGAGGTGAAAAGTAATGGCAGTAATAAATGAGGTTCATTCAATAAGAATTCTTTTTGGAACAG
>JBAMLT010000041.1:0-15766 GCA_039793425.1 Caldisericota bacterium | reverse complement strand
AAGGTAATACAAGAAGTGAAACCCAAAATTTTTTAAAATCAACCGCAACAGATGCTCAAGTTGAGGAGTTTGTAAGTAGATTATCCAATTTACTAAATGATCCAGTTTATACTTCCTATAGAATTGTTAGAAAGCAGTATGGATAAAAATATTTTCTAAACATACTCTGAACTTTGAAAATTAAAGGAGGTGAAATATATGGATAAGCAGTTAGTGCTTGTTTTTGATACTGAAACAGAAGGAAGAACCTTTACTATGAGATTTAATAATCCAAAAGACAATCTAACCACAGAGCAGATTCAGAATCTTATGAACTGGATAATTCAGCAAAACATATTCCTTACAAGATTTGGAGAACTTACTGCTATTAAAGATGGTGGAGTTGTTGAAAGAACCTATAATGACTTGATACCATAAATATTCGAGGGTGAGCGAAAAGTCGCTCACCCTCTACCGAACAGAGGAGACAGTCTCACCTGTTCGGTAATAATTAAAAGTTAAATTAACAATTGGAGGTGTTTTACTTGGAATTAACAATAGAAGATTTACTAAGACTAATTGGTCAGGTTGGTTTTCCAATAGTTGTTGCAAGTTACCTTCTCATAAGAAACAACGGAAAGATTGATAAATTGAAAGATGCAATAATTGAACTTAAGGAAGCAATAACACTATTAAAAGAAGAGTTAAATAGATAGATTAAGGGAGGCATATTGCCTCCCTTTTTATTTAACTTATTAAAAAATTCCAAAATCCTACACTTTGGAATAAATTTTCAAAATTTCTTCGCTATCCATATTTGTTAAATCAACTATCTTTAGCTCATTCTCTGCTAATTTTTCTATAATCTTCAAACCAACAAAATAACCAAATTTTAATCTATCTTTTCCATCATAGGTAAAATATTCCATAAAAAGATTTTGATTCATCTCTTCATCTAAACTTAAAAAAATTTCTTTAAAAATCTCCTTTTCATTTTCATATAGATAATCTAACTTCTCAACCGGTAAGAAAAGAGCTTTAGATTCTGATTCTTTATCAATTTTTAAATCATTAACATAAATTGAAAAATAGGTTGCCAATCCTTCAAAAATTAGATACTCTTTAAATTTTAAACTTGCCATATTTACATTCTTTTTAAAAACTCTTACTTCTCTTACAAGATGGTTAAATTCATGAGGAACCAAAAAGTTTATATCGGAATCTAAAATTCTTTCAAGACCAAAATATAAAATTGGAATTTCTCCAATAAAAGCAGTCCCATCTACATGTGATAGTCCAACAAGAAGATATAGATCAAAAACCCCATTAAATTTTAAAATCTTATTAGATTTTTCTATTAAATTCAATATTTTTTCTATATATCCCTCTTTTATTGCCCTTTCACTTTTCTCAATTAAATTTTTAAAATCTGTATTTTCAACAAACTGTAAAAGAGTTTCTAAATTAGAAAAATATAGATACTTTAACATATTGTCAAAGACCTTTTTATATTTTGAGTAATAACATTTTTCCCAATTCCTTTTGTTAATTTTTCCATCAGGTTGAACTAAATTTTTAATATCATCTAATCCAACAAATACTCTCATATTTTTAAAATATCTAAAAATAAAAAATTTTCAATTAGTGAACAAGGAGACTGTCTCTATTGTTCACTATTGACAAAATGGAAATTTTTATATAAAATTACAGGTGATTCAGGTATTGAAAATGGGGTACTTACGAGTTAATGATACAAAAATTTATTATGAAATTGATGGCAATGGAAAGCCTCTTGCCTTCCTTAATGGCATCTTTATGTCAACTCAAAGTTTTTCAACCTTTTTACCTCTTTTTTCAAAAAATTATCAAGTTTTACTACATGATTTTAGAGGACAGAAAAGTTCAGGAAAAGATGGAGAAAAATATTCTCTTGAATTACATGCAGATGATTTTTACAAACTTCTTAAGGCATTAGGTATCAATAAAATTGATATCGTTGGTGTTTCATATGGTGGAGAAGTTGCTTTAAGATTTGTAGTTTCTTATCCAGAAATGGTTAATTCACTTGTAATAGTTTCATCTGTAAGCGAAGTTGATGATGAGTTAAATGAAAAAATTGTAAGATGGGTTGAAGGGGCAAAAAGTAAAAATTCTGAAATTTTTGTAAATTCATGGCTTCAGGATGTTTATTCACCTAAATTTTTAGAAAAGTATGAAAGTTTTTTAAGAAATAAACTTAAAGAGTCACTTAAAAATTTTGATTATGATGCTTCAATCAAACTAATGGAAGCATTTCTTGAACTAAAAAAAGATCCTTTAACTCCATTATTAAATAAAATTAAAGTTCCAACACTCGTTGTTGCTGGTGAACTTGATACTCTTAAACCTATAAAATTTTCAAAAATAATTCAAGATAGGATTGAAAATTCTGAACTTGTAATTGTTGGAGGCTCAGGTCATGCAATACCTATTGAAAAGAAAAATGAACTTGAAACAATAATTTTTGGTTTTTTAGAAAAAAATAGAATATATGAAAGGAGTTAAAATGGGGTATTTAGATTTGGATGGAGTAAATATTTATTATGAAACACATGGTGAGGGTGAGCCACTTGTTTTAATTGAAGGCCTTGCCCAACAGGTCTGTATGTGGAAAAATCAGGTTGAGGGATTAAAAGATTCCTTTAAAGTTATCACTTTTGATTTAAGAGGTTCAGGAAGGTCAGATAAACCACAAACAGGATATTCAGTTGACATTTTTGCTGATGATACTATTAGATTGATAAGGAAATTAAATCTTAATAAACCAAATATTCTCGGTGTTTCTCTTGGGGGATTCATTGCACAGAAAGTTGCCTTAAAATATGGAAATGAAATTAATAAAGTTATTCTTGTTAATACAGCATTTGGAGGTCCAAATTATATTCCTCCATCCCAAAATATTTTAAATATTATGTTAACTGGAGGAGATGGAGTAACTCCCTATGAAAAAGCCTTTAATTCTCTTGCACTTGGATTTACAGATGATTTTATAAAAGAAAAAAAAGAAGTTATTGATGAAATTTTAAGGTGCTTATTTCAAAATCTCCAACCACCATATGCATATCAGGGACAAGCAATTGCTGGAGCAACTTTCAATATGGAAAATGAAGTTAGTAAAATAGAAAATGAAACTTTAGTAATTATTGCGGAAAATGATAAGATAGTTCCAAAAGAAAATGGTTTAAGGTTAAGAGAAAAAATTAAAAATTCAAAACTCAAAATTCTTGAAAACTGTGGACACCTCTGTTTTATTGAAAAATACAATGAATTTAATGAAGTAGTTAAAAATTTTTTACTCGGGAGGTAATATGAAGACAGTAAAAATAAGTGGAACAGGAATTTATTCTCCTCCTTTCACATTAACAACTCAGAAAATAGAGGAAATGTATGGAAAGGATATTAAAGACTGGATGGTTGAAAAACTCGGGATTAAGGTTAAAAAAATTTCAGAATCATGGGAAGCGGCATCAGATTTAGCAAAAATAGCAGGTGAAGAAGCATTGAAAAATGCTAAGATAGATCCACTTGATATCGATTTACTAATTGTTGCTACAGATACTCCAGATTTCTTTTCTCCAGCAACATCATCTGTTGTTCAAGCAAAACTTGGTCTTAAGAATTCAGCAACATTTGATGTTAACTGTGCTTGTGCAGCGTTTGTAACTGCTCTTGATATTGGAACAAGATATCTTCTTACAGAAGAATCTATGAAAAAAGCACTTATTATTGGTACTTATGCCATGACAAAATTTTTAAACTGGCAGGATAAGATAACAGCACCTATGTTTTCAGATGGAGCGGGTGCAGTTGTATTAGAAAAGGTTGAAAGTGATGAAAAAGGTTTTATCTCTTCAAAACTTATTGCAGACGGAACATTTTGGGATTATTTGGGCTTATATCTTGGTTCAGGTGCAGTTCCAACTCCAGAATATATTCAAACAGGAAGACACTTCGTAAGATATAACAAAAGATACCCTGATGTTAATTTTGAAATGTGGCCAAAGTTAATTAAAGAAACTGTTGAGAAAGGAGGTTTTAGAACCGAGGATATTGATTTTGTAATTTTTACTCAAGTTAGAAAAATTACAATTGAGGATGTTATGAAAGCACTCAATCTTCCAATGGAAAAAACTCATATGGTTATGGACAAATATGGTTACACTGGTTCTGCTTGTATTCCAATGGCTTTAAATGATGCACTTAATGAGGGTAAGATTAAAAAAGGAGATCTTGTAGTTTTCTGTGCTTCAGGTGGTGGTTATGCAATGGCTTGTTATGCATTAAAGTGGCTTTAGGAGGTATTAATGAGGTTTAAAGATAAGGTTGCAATCGTTACAGGTGGTGGAAGTGGAATAGGAAAAGAGGTTAGTAAAATTTTTTCAACTGAAGGTGCAAACACTGTGATTTTTGATGTCGATGAAAATAGTATTGATAATCTCAAAAAAGAGGAAGTTTTTATGGGTTATAAACTTGAAGGGTATAAAGTTGATGTTTCAAATTTCGAAGAGGTAAGTAAGGTTACAAATGAGGTTTATCAAAAATATGGAAAAATTGACATTCTTGTTAATAATGCTGGTATCACAAGGGATAACTTTCTTACAAAGATGAGTGTTGAGGATTGGAATAAAGTAATTTCAATTAATTTAACAGGTACATTTAATTGTACAAAAGCAGTTGTGCCATTCATGTATGAAAAGGAGAGTGGAGTTATTATTAATGTTTCTTCAGTTGTTGCAATTTATGGAAACATTGGACAGAGTAATTACATAGCAAGTAAAGCAGGAGTAATAGGTCTTACAAAAGGATGGGCTAAGGAGTTTGGTAAAAAAGGAATAAGAGTTAATGCTGTTGCACCAGGTTTTATTAAAACTCCTATGACAGAAAAAGTTCCGGAAAAGGTTATTGAATTTATGGTTAGCAAAACTCCACTTGGTAGAATGGGTGAAGCAGTGGAGGTTGCAAAGGCAATTTCTTTCCTTTCATCAGATGATGCCTCTTTTATTACAGGCGTCATCTTAAATGTTGATGGAGGGTTAGTAATTTAATTTTTTTAAATTTATTTATAAAGGAGGTAAAAAATGAAGAAAATTTTAAGTCTTCTTTTGATCCTGACCCTAATTTTTGGGTTTCTGGGAGTAAAAAGAACAAGTGCTCAAAAAGAGTTTTTCCTTGTTTTAACTGTTGGTCTAAGAAGTTATGTACTCAATGGTATGCAGTTAACTATGGATGCTGCACCTGAGATTGTTGCTGGAAGAACTTTCGTTCCAATAAGGCTTGTTGCTGAAACGTTTGGAGCAGAGGTTGGATGGGATGGTGTACTAAAAGAAGTTACAATTAAACAAGAAGGAAAGGTTATTAAATTAAGAATTGGTTCAAAAATTGCAACTATTGATGGAAAAAATTATGAACTTGAAGCCGCCCCCTTCATAAGAAATGGTAGAACAATGGTTCCAATTAGATTCATATCAGAAGCAATTGGTCTTTCTGTTTACTGGGAACCACAAAGACAACTTGTTTACATTAGAAGTAAAACAAAATATGAAGTTCCAGGTGTATCAACAAATGAGATAAAAATTGGAACATTTTCTGCAATGACAGGTGCAGTGGCAATAATTGGTGTCACCTTTAACCATGGATTTCTATCATACATCAACTGGATTAATGACCAAGGTGGAGTTTATGGAAGGAAAATAAATGTTCTTACATATGATGATCAGTTTAACCCCGCACTTACAGTTACTGGTGTAAAGAAGATGGTAGAAGAAGATAAGGTTTTTGCAATTGTTGCAGGCCTTGGAACTCCAGGATGTCTTGCAGTTATGGACTATTTAAATGAAAAAGGAGTTCCATTTGTATATCAGGGTTCAGGTTCTTCTCTTCTTTCAATTCCTCCAAAGAAATATGTTTTTGCAGTTCAACCAAACTATACAAATGAAGGTCAGATATTTGTAAAATACATTGTTGATGATATGAAACTTAAAAAGATTGCACTTATTTATCGTGATGATGATGCTGGAAAAGAAGGTGCAAGTGGAGTAGAAAAGGGAGTAAGTAGATTTGGTGGTGAAATTGTAGTAAAATCACCATTCCCTGGAACTGAAACAGATTTTACATCCTACCTTCTTAAGGTTAAACAGAGTGAAGCAGATGCGCTTATCGTTTATGAGCCAACAAGCACTGCAATTGCATCAAATATTTTAAAAACTGCGAAATCGCTTGGACTAACTCAGAAAATATTCCTTCCATATCCACATTCTGGAATTGTTGCAGCAGCAGGAGATGCTGCAGAAGGAGTCTATATAACAGGTTGGGCTGACTTTTCTAACCCAAATGATCCAGGAGTTAAAAAATTCTATGAAGTATGGTTGAAATATTATCCAAAAGATAACCCGTTATTATTCTCATATGCAGTTGCAGGATTCATTGCTGGTGAAATATTTGTTGAAGCATTGAAGAGATCTGGCCCATATCCAACAAGAGATTCTATTGTTTGGGCTCTTGAGACCTTCTATGGCTGGAGTGGATATCTTGCAAAAGATATAAGTTATGCTCCAAATGAAAGATCTGGAAAATATTCTATGTTCTTTATGAGGGTTGAAAAAGGACAGTTAATTAAAGTTAGTGACTGGATTTCTGTTTTCCAAAAACCATAAGTAAAAAATTAGGGAGGGATTATCCCTCCCTTTTTTAATTTTGAAAGGGGTGATATCTTTGCTAAGAATAGAAAATTTAACTGTTGAATTTGGTAGTTTAGTTGCAGTTAATAATTTTAGTCTTAAAATAAAGGAAGGAGAAATTCATGCTCTAATTGGACCTAATGGAGCAGGTAAAACAACTGTATTTAATGCAATTTATAATTTTGTTGGTTACAAAGGTAAAATATCTTTTTTAGATTATAATTTAAGAAAAATACAAACTCATAATCTTATAAATATAGGATTATCAAGAACATATCAAAATTTAAGTCTTTTTCCAACTCTTAATGTAATTGAAAATATACAACTGGGTTTGTTTAGGAAACTAAAGAGTAATTTTATCAAAGATATTTTTGGATTTGATGCTTTTAAAGAGAAAGGTGTAAATGAAAAAATTCAAGAGGTTCTTACACTTTTAAATCTTTCACCATATATTTATTATTATCCATCATTTCTTCCTTATGGAACTCAAAAACTTGTTGAACTTGGAAGAGCAATAATATCAGAACCAAAACTTCTTCTTCTTGATGAACCTGCAGCAGGTTTAAATACCGAAGAAAAAATATATTTCAAAAGAATATTAAAGAAAATAAAAGATAAGGGAATAACACTTTTAATAGTTGAACATGATATGGGACTAATTATGGATATCTCTGACTACATAACTGTTATGAATTTTGGAAATAAGATTAGTGAAGGAAAACCACACGATATTGCAAATGATAAAAAAGTTATAGAAGCATATTTAGGGGAGGCATAGATGCTGAAGATAGAGGAATTATTTGTTTCATATGGACCAGTTGAAGCAATTCATGGAATTTCAATAGAAGTAAAAGAAAGAGAGATAGTTTCAATACTTGGTTCAAATGGTGCAGGTAAATCAACAATTCTTAAGACAATATCAGGCATCTTAAAACCAAAAAAAGGAGTTATTTCTTTTGAAAACAAAGTTCTTAACATGCTCGATCCATCACAGATAGTAAAAATGGGAATAACTCATATTCCCGAAGGAAGACATGTTTTTCCAAATCTTACAATTAAAGAAAATTTGATACTTGGTGGTTATTTTTTGAAAGAAAATGAGATTAAAAATCAAATTGATTATGTATCAAATATATTTCCAATTTTAAAAGAAAGAATAAATAGTAAAGCAGGAACTTTATCTGGAGGAGAACAGCAGATGCTTGTAATTGCAAGAGGTTTAATGTCAAAACCAAAACTTCTTTTGCTTGATGAACCATCTCTTGGTCTTGCTCCAATTGCGGTTTCAACTATTTTTAAAACTTTACAAAAATTAAACATGGAAGATTCATTGTCAATTCTTCTTGTAGAACAGAACGCAAGAAAAGCACTGCAGGTTTCAAATAGATCTTATATTCTTGTGAATGGAAGGGTTGTTCTATCGGGTGAAAGTAGTAGTTTGATTGAAAATGATGAAGTTAAGAAGTTATATTTAGGGAGGTAGAGATGATAATTCTTAATCTTATAATCAGAGGTTTAATTACAGGTGCAATATACAGTTTAACAAGTATGGGAATTGTTTTGATTTTGTCAACAACTCTTGTTATGAACTTTGCTCAAGGAGATATGGGTATGCTTCTTGCCTATTTTGCTTTTTATATGCTTGTTAGAAAAATATCATACCCAGTTGTTTTTGTTTTGATAATCATAATAGGAATTATACTTGGTTTTTTACTTGAAAAGTATCTTATGAATAGGGCAAGGAAAACTTCTCATCTTGGTATGGTTATGATAACACTTGGTTTAACGATGATTTTTGAAGGTATTGCTGGATATTCATTTGGCACAATGCCATTACTTTTTCCTAAGGCAATAAGTGGAGAACCATTAATTATTTCTGGCATAATAATAGATAAACATGATTTATTTACATTTATCGTTTCAATTCTTATAGTCATAATTCTTTTTATAATTTTATATAAAACAAAAATTGGAATTGCAGCAAGAAGTCTTGCTGAAGATGAATTTGGTGCAAGAATTCTTGGAATTCCAATAAACTCAATATATCTTTTTATATGGATGACAGCATTTTCGCTTGCTGGTGTTTCTGGAATGCTTGTTGCAGGAAGGCAGACACTTGAACCTCATTTTATGATAGTTATTCAACTTAAAGGTTTTATGGCTGCTGTTCTTGGAGGGATGAATTCAATTGTTGGTGCAGTTCTTGGAGGCTTTTTACTTGGTATGATAGAAAATTTAGTTTCTTTTTATATTCCTCAAATTAAAGATAGTTTCTCTCTTATTCTTATTGTTCTTGTTCTTCTTTTTCTTCCACAGGGTATATTTGGTAAAAGAGAGACAAGGAGGGCATAAGAATGAAAAAATATATTTCTTATATACTTTTAATTTTAGTTCTTTTCCTTCCATTAATTTTTAAAACAAAACCCTCAATAATTGGTTATCTAAACTTAATTATGATTTATGGTATTTCTGCTCAAGGCTTAAATCTTTTACTTGGTATAGGGGGACAGATATCTTTAGGTCATGCTGCTTTTATGGCAATAGGAGGATATACATCTGCAATTTTTGTGGTCAATTATAATTTTCCATTTCTAATCGCACTTATAATTAGTATAATTGTTTCAGCAATTTTTGGTTTGATAGTTGGATTTCCTTCTCTAAGACTTAAAGGTTTTTATCTTGCAATTGCAACAATGGCACTTGGAAGTGTTGTTGGTGATGTTATAAGAAGGATGAGCATAACTGGAGGAGACCAGGGCTTTAGAAATATACCAACTTTTAATATATTTGGATATAAATTCGAGACAAATTATTCTAAATTCTATTTAATTCTCTTTTTCTTTTTACTTGTATTTTTCATTTCAAGAAATTTTATTAAAAGTAAAAGTGGAAAATCGCTTATTGCTATGAGAGATTCAGAGGTTGGGGCACTTTCTATTGGAGTTAACATTTCAAATGCAAAACTTCTTGCTTTTGTACTTGCTTCAGTATTTGCAGGTTTAAGTGGAGTTCTTTATGCACATGATATTTCATATCTACACCCAAGTAATTTCGGTCTTTCGCTTTCTATTGACCTTCTTGCCATTACAATAATTGGTGGACTTGGAACGCTATGGGGTCCTATTCTTGCATCACTTTTCTGGATCTTCTTACCATTTATAATAGGAAGTAAACTTGAACTTTTAGCAAGTGTAATTTTTGGAATAGTTGTTATAATAGTTGTATTATTTTTACCAAGAGGTTTATCTGAAATAATATTTAGAATAGAAAAGAATTTAAAGAGAACTTAATGGTAGTTAAAGCTTTTTCAAAAAAGGGTATAGAAACAAGAAAAAAAATAATTAAAGCAGCAATAAAAACATTCAAGGAGAATGGTTTTAATAATAGTTCTGTTTTAAAAATTGCTGACATTGTTGGATTAAGAAATTCAACCCTCTATAGATATTTCAGAAACAAAAAAGATATTTATAATTTTATAATAAGAGATTTTGAAGAAAAGTTAATAATAAGAATAAATTCAAAATTAGAATCTGAAGTTGAAATTGAAAAGAAGATAGAAATTTTTATTAGAGAATACATAAATTTCATAAAAGAAAATAAAGATATTTTCGATATTTTTAGAGAGGCTGAATTTGTAAATATCGATCTTTCCAAAGAGTTTTATGATAAAGTAACAGAGATATTAAAAAATATTTTAAAAGATAAAATATATAACAATAATATTGAAATATTATCTTATTCAATAATAGGTTCATTCTATTTCATAATTCTAAATTATCTATTCTGGGAAGAAAGAGATGTTGATGATGAAATGATATCCAATGTTTTAAAATTTATCTTAAATGGAATTGATAGAAGAGGCGATTTTAATCCATATTTGTTGAAGGAAAAAGAGTTTATAGATAAAAATAATAAAAAGGAATATACAAAAAAGAGTGAAAAAACAAAAGAAATAATTTTAAAATCAAGTGAAAAACTTTTTGGAAAAAAAGGATATTCAGTTACTCATATTGCAGAGATAGCAAGAGCATCAAGAATTGGCATTGGAACAATTTATTTATATTTCAAAAATAAAAAGGAGATTTTAGCTGAAGTTGTAAAGTTCATAAACAAATCCTTAAGAGATTATGTAAATATTTATATTAAGGATTATTCTGATAGAAGAGAAATAGAAAGTGCAGGTTTTCAGGCCTTCTTCTTTTTATTTAAAAATTTTGGTTTTAGATACAGAATAGTAAGAGAATCTGAATTTGTAGAAAGGGATATTGGCATATGGTACTATAAGAGACTTGCCACAAGTTATACAAGAGCGTTAATAGATGCGATTGATAAGGGTGTAATTTTGGATATTAATCCTGAAGTTCTTTCATACTCTTTAATGGGAATAGGTCATACGATTGGTATGAAAGAATTTGTCTTTAAAAAAAATGGTGAAATTGATAAAAATTTAATACTTGCAGTTTTAAATTTTATTATGCATGGTTTAAATAAATTTTTAAATGGAGGAAAAAATGAATCACACTGATTTATATAAGAGTAAATTAATTTCAGTTGATCAATTATTGGAAAAAATAAAAAGTGGTGATACAATAGTTGTTGGTCTTGGCGGAGCTCAACCGTTTGGCTTTTTGGATAATCTACATAAAATAAAAGATAAAGTTCAAAATGTTAAAATAATCACCTGTTTACTCTTAAAAGATTACGAATTTTTAAAATATTGTGGGAAAGATGATTCAAGTTTTATTTTAGAAAGTTGGTATTTATCTGATTTTGAAAGAAAAGTTTATAATGAGGGAAGAGCAACATTCATTCCAAATAATTTGCATAGAGCAGGTATTGAAAAAATAAAAAATGAAAAAATTGATTTTTATATTGGTTCAGCAACTCCAATGGATGAAAAAGGTTTTTTCTCTCTTTCTCTCTCACTTGTCTATGAAAAGGAGATGATTGAGAATGCAAAATATTCTATTCTTGAAATAAATGAAAACCTTCCAAAAACTTTTGGAGACACAAATATAAGCATTAATGATATAAATTTTATTACAGAATTTAATACTCAATTGATTGAATTTCCATTTATAGAGCCCTCTATTGTTGAAAGAAAAATCGGTGAATATATAAGCGATTTAATTGAGGATGGTTCAACAATCCAACTTGGTATAGGTGGAATTCCAAATGCAATAACAAAATTCATCATTAATAAGAAAAATTTGGGGATTCACACTGAAATGATAACCGATGGTATGGTTGATTTGATTGAGGGAGGAGTTGTTACAAATAAGGAAAAAACATTATGGAAAGATAAAACAATTGGTGCTTTTGCACTTGGAACTCAAAAATTATACAAATTTATAAATAGTAATCTATCTGTTGAAATCCATAGAGGTTCAATTGTAAATGACCCATATATAGTAAGAAAAAATAATAAAATGGTAAGCATCAACACATCTCTTACAGTTGATATAACAGGGCAGGTATGTTCAGAATCTTTTGGACCAAAACAATTTACAGGAACAGGTGGACAACTTGATATGCATAGAGGTGCTCAAATGTCAAAGGGTGGCATGGGAATAATTGCTTTAAGATCAACTGTAAAAAATGGAACAGTTTCGACAATTGTCCCAACACTTCCAGAAGGAAGTTATATAACTGTTCCAAGACAAGATGTTGATATTATTGTTACTGAGTTCGGTGTTGCAAAATTAAAAGGTAAAAGCATAAAGGATAGAGCATTATCAATTATAAATATTGCACACCCTGATTTTAGAGAAAATTTAAAATTTGAAGCAAAGAAGTTAAATATTATTTAATAATATTAATTCAGGAGGTAAAAAATGAATGAAGTATATATAAGCACTCCTTTAAGAACAGCAATAGGAAAATATGGAGGTTCACTAAAGGATATTCCTGCACCAGAAATTGCTGGTTATGTGATAAAAGAGATAATTAATAAAACAAAAATCGACCCTGAGGCATTTGATGATGTGATAATTGGAAATGTTATCTTAGCAGGCGAAAAAATGAATCCAGCAAGACAAGCAGCAATAATTGGTGGAATATCCAAAAAAGTTCCAGCAATGACAGTAAATAGAGTTTGTGGTTCAGGATTACAGGCAATAATTTCTGGAGTTCTTGAGATAGAAAATGACCATTCTAATTTAGTTCTTGTTGGTGGAATGGAAAATATGGATATGGCACCATTCCTTGTTATGAAAGGTAGATGGGGATATAGAATGGGAGATGGAGTGCTTTATGATTCAATTTTAAGAGATGGACTTAATGATGCATTTACTGATAAACATTCTGGACTTATAACAGATGAGTATCTTGTTCCTGAATATAAAATTACAAGAGAAGAGCAAGATGAATTTGCATTTTTAAGTCAAAAAAAAGCATCAAAAGCAATTAGTGAAGGGTTATTTAAAGAACAGATAGTCCCAATAAAAATTTCAGAGGATAAAATTTTTGATACTGATGAGAGTGTTAGAGGCGATACTACAATTGAAAAATTATTAAAATTAAAACCTGCTTTTAAGAAAGATGGAACAATAACAGCTGGTAATGCTCCAGGGTTAAATAGTGGGGCAGCCTGTATGATTGTTTCAAACGAAGATATCTTAAAAAAATATAATATAAAGCCAATGGCAAAAGTTGTTTCTTTTGGAGTTAGTGCAGTTGACCCAAATTATTTTGGAATAGCGCCGGTCTATGCAATAGAAAAAAGTTTAAAAAAGGCAAACTTAAAAATTGATGATATCGATCTATTTGAGATAAATGAAGCATTTGCAGCAATTGCCCTTGCTATTAAAAAAGAACTTAAAATTCCTGATGAAAAACTTAATGTGAATGGAGGTGCTATTGCTCTTGGGCATCCAATTGGAGCAACAGGAGCAATTCTTACTGTAAAAATTGTACATGAATTAAAAAGAAGAAAAGGAAAATTAGGTGTTATCTCTTTATGTATAGGTGGTGGTCAAGGGATAGCATTAATTGTAGAAAATATTGATTAAATGGAAAAAGAAATTTTTGATAATATTGCAAACTATTATGATAAATGGTTTGAGACACCTTTAGGTAGAAAAGTTTATCTAAGTGAAAAAAGAGCAATTGAGGGTTTAATTGAAAACGGAGAAGGTAAAATTGCTCTTGACCTTGGAATAGGAACAGGCCTTTTTACTCAAATTTTAAAAGAAAAAGGATATAAAGTAGTTGGTATAGATATATCAGAAGAGATGTTAAAAATTGCAAGAAAAAGAGGGTTTGAAGTTATTAAAGGCGATTTGAACAACCCTCTACCTTTTGAAGAGGAATCTTTCGATTTTATTTTCTCAATGACAGCAATTGAATTTTTAAAGAAGCCAGAAAAGTTAATAAAAGAGGCTAATAGAGTGTTAAGAAAAGATGGTAAATTTCTTTTAATAACATTGAACTCTCTGTCTTTATGGGCGTTTGTAAGAAGAATAAAAGGAATATTTATTAAAGATTATGTTTTCAATGAAGGGAGGTTTTATTCACCAAATAGTTTAAAAATGCTTTTTAATAAAAAATGGTTAATCTTAAAAGTTGGGACATGCACCTTTATTCCTCCATGGAATCCAATTTTTCCTTCATTCTGGGAAAATATCTTTAATAAAATATTCCACTTTTCAGGTGCAATTTCTTTTATTCTTGCAAAAAAACATTAGATATCAATATGGTGTCAGACACCATATTGATATGTTTTTCAACAGGAGGTAAATATGATTGGAGCACAGGTAAGTATCTATCCTTTAAAAGAAATGACTTTAACTGATACGCTTAATATTTTCTGGGAAGAACTTAATAAAAGAGGAATTCAATATGAAATTAACTCTTTTGCAACAATATTATGGGTAGAAGAAGATGAACTATTTAAATTATTGAATGATACTTATAAATTGTTAAGTTCTAAAAAATTTGTAATGGTCATTACAATTTCAAATGTCTGCCCAAAAGTTTAAAATTATATAACATATTCTAAAAACCCCTCTTGAAACATAACCAACTTATTTTAAATAATAAAAATCAGATGATGAATATAGATTGGATTAATCAAACGATTATTCAAAATAAAAAATTTTAGTTTATTAATATATTTTGCCATGTGAAGTAAATTCATGAAATCCATTGGATATTTTAAAAGTAAAACATATCATAAAAGGAAACCATATAAGATTGATTTTATATACTAATTTATTTTTTATTTTATCGAGTTATAATTGAATTTTAAAGAGGATCACCACTACACCATTTCCTCATTATGAACCAGCACATTGTCTCTTTAGAAGTTTTTAACCTTGCCGATGCTCTTTAAGTTATAAGTTTGTATTATCTGCTTCTTAAGTGTGATACTGATAACTCTTTTCAAGGAGTTTTCATAAGATTTTAACAACTTTACGAAAATAGGCTGTCTAGTTTATAAAGTTTGAAATAAATCAAGAAAATTCACTTAAAATTGATAAAATAAAATATTTTTACAATATATTATATATCTATCTCAAACCAATCTTCATTATTAAAATTAAAATTTGAATTTATACAAAAGAAACTATATAATTAAGACAGAATATGAATAATTTTGAAAGAATAAAAGAGATTTTAAAACAAAACAAAAAAGAGTTAGAAAGGAAATATAAAGTTAAATATATTGCAATATTTGGTTCATATGTAAGGGGTGAACAAAATGAAAGAAGTGATATTGATATACTTGTAGATTTTAGAGAAAATGGAAAGACTTTTGATAATTATATGGATCTAAAATTTTATCTGGAAAATTTATTAAATATTAAAGTAGATTTAATAATGGAAGGTGCATTAAAAGAAAATGTAAAAAAGTTAATAATGGATGAGATTGAATATGTCTAAAAGAGATAATAAAATTTTAATAAATGACATAAAAGAAGAAATTGATAGAATTGAAAATTTTACAAAAAGTATAAAAAGTTTTGAAGAGTTTAAACAAAATGAACTTGTTTATTATGCTATTTTAAAATGTCTTGAAATATAGGCGAAGCAGTAAAAAACATACAGGATGATTTTAAAAATAGATATAA
>JBAMLT010000040.1:0-1540 GCA_039793425.1 Caldisericota bacterium | reverse complement strand
TAGATTCAGATAAAGAAGTATCGAATAATTTATTTGTTTCTATAAATAACAAAAGGGAAGAAGCTTATAAAAACTTAAAAGCGGCCACAAAAGCTCTTTTAGAAGAGATTGAATCATCGTCTAAAAAAGATGCCCAATGGTTGCTAGATAGAGTAAAAAAATCGTATGATATCTATTTTCAAAAAACAAAAGAATATTTAGAAATAGATATAAAGATAAAATTATACGAAAAAATAATAAAGTCATTGGATTCAAAAATTAATGAATTAGAATCATTAATAAATGATTATAAAAATCAAATCAAAACTAAAGAAACAGAGCTTGAAAAATTAAGAGAGGAGATCCAACAAAAACTTAGAGAATTCAATATTGACTTTCGAAATCTTATCTCTACACCAGAATTGGTATCAGGTTTTTTAAAAGAAGAAATTGCCGAAAACTGCAATTTTTGTAATATCAATAACAAAATAGACAACATTGATTCATCCACCTTATCTAATATTTGTCGCAATAAAGTAATTAGTAAAATTAACATTGTTGATTTCATCAGAGATAATAAAGAAGTATTATAAACAAAATTTAACGAGAAGTCTCATTTAATGAGTATAGTTATTAACGGAGCAGTAAATAGAGATCCAAAAAAAGATGATATTCAATATCTTTTTGTACCTTCAAATAGTACACAAATTTTTGTTACAGGTTTTACTTTAGATAATAAAGCTTTGGGTGAAAAAACCGATAGAATAATAAGCATAAAAGAAAGTAGCGGGTATCCTTTAGATGTTTTTACTGTTTTTAAAGATAACTTAGAAGATTTGTTGAATTTATCAAACAACTTAGGATTACAAGAATTAAAAAATTCCTTTACTTACGATTTTGATAGATTTTTCCCAATTTTTAAAGAAGCAATATCTACCAATACAAGAATTCAACCCGAAAAAATTGCTAACGAAAATGAGACAAAAAGTAAAATGGAGTCTCAACCTTATATTAAAACTGAAAAAAGCGAACCAAAAGAAATTTCTAACGACAATTCAACAAAAAGCGTGGTTGAATCTAAATCTTCTACCGAGGCAATATTAAACGAATACCAAATTGAACAGATTGGTAAAGCTATGGGTTTGATACAAACAGAAAACGGCAAAGATGCCTACTTTGACGAAGAAGGATTTGATTTGCCAACAAAAGATGAAGATGGATTTGATATACCTAAAAACATAATGCTTAAAAAAATAGAACAAATAATACTATCACTATTAGAGAAGGACAAAAATTCAATAAAAGAAAAAGTCAAAAACTACATTAAACAAGAAAAAGCTAAATTGTCAGAAGAAGATTATGCTAAACTATATAATCAAATCGTTGAAGATTTTATTAGGAGGTATTAAATGTCAGAAGAAAAAAATTTTTATCAAAAACCATCTTTTGTTGCGGGTTTATCTTTAGGATTTGTTTTGGTAATTATTATACTATTTGTTATTATAATTAACTCAACAGACCCCAAAAAGAAATATGAAGAAGCCCTAACTAGAGCTCTTCA
>JBAMLT010000039.1:0-12613 GCA_039793425.1 Caldisericota bacterium | reverse complement strand
TTGAATTTCCCCACGAGCAAGTTCTGGTTTTAAAATATTAGAAGCATCAATTGCTCCTTCTGCGCTACCTGCTCCTACAAGAGTATGTATCTCATCAATGAATAATATAACTTCTCCTTGACTTCTTTTTATTTCCTGTAAAACTCTTTTCATCCTCTCTTCAAATTCACCTCTATATTTTGTACCAGCAACAAGAGAAGAAAGGTCAAGAGCAATAACTCTTTTATTTTTTAATGGTTCAGGTACTTCATATTTGATAATTTTCTGTGCAAGGCCTTCAACAATTGCAGTCTTTCCAACACCTGGGTCTCCAATCAATACTGGATTATTTTTTGTTCTTCTTGATAGAATTTCAATAACCCTACCTATCTCTTTTTCTCTTCCAATTACAGGGTCAAGTTTATTTTGCTGGGCAAGAAAAGTAAGGTCTCTTGAAAATTGGTCAAGAGTTGGGGTTTTAGTTCTTTTCTCAACTCTTTCTCTTCTTTCTTCTGTTTTTCTACCATATTTTTTATCTTCTATCATTTGATAAATTTCTTCTCTTAATTTTTCAGATTCAACTCCAAGATCATTAAGAACTTTTATCGCCATACCTTCTCCTTCTTCAAGAATTCCAAGAAGTATATGCTCAGTGTCAACATAATATTCACCAATCTCTTGAGCAATCATTTTTGATAACTCAAGTATTCTTTTTACTCTTGGAGTTAAAATTATTCTTTTTGAGGAATAAAAATCTTCTTCACTGCTTAAACCATTTACCATTTCTCTGACTTTTGTTAAAATTATTCCATATTCAAGGTTAAAATTTGAAAGAGCCTTTGCTGCAAGTCCATTTTCAAGTTTGCTTAATCCAAGAAGAAGATGTTCTGTTCCAATATAATTGTTGTTTAATCTTTGTGCTTCTTCTTGAGCAAGATAAAAAACCTGTCTTGAGTTATCTGTAAGATAATCCCAAAATTCCATAATGTTCACCTCCAGTTCTCAAAATAATTATAACATCAATAATTTTCTAAATAATAAAACTTAATTAAAAAATTTTTAAAATTGGCATTAAATATAAAAATTTATTATTGAATAGAAAAGATTATAACTTAATAAATCTAATTATAACCCTTTTTCTACTGGGTAAATTGCAACAATTAAATCTTTATTTATCAAAGAAAAATCTGATTCACCAATTTTTTCATTATTACTATTTTTTATTTCAATTTCAACAACAGGTAAGAATTTTGTATCCTTTAGAAATTTATTTAAAGCATCAGAAAATCTCATTTCTTCGGGAACAGATATTTTACCAATAATTATATAATTACTGCTTGTTAAAATGTTTACTTCAACTTTTCTAATTTTTGGTCCTAATGGTACTCCCACTTTAACCTCCAAAATTTTCTTATTTATAGTATAATAACATAAAATAATGTAAAGAGGTATATAAAAAAATGGAATTTAAAGGTGACTTGGGATTTTTAGGAATTAATGATGTAATTCAAACCCTTTCATCTATGGGTAAAACAGGAAAACTTGAAATTGTAATACCCAAGAAAGGTAAGGGTGAACTTTTTTTTAAAAATGGAAAGTTAATTCATGCACATTCTATTGATAATGTAGGTAAAGAGGCCTTGATAGAGATAATTAGTTGGAGAGAAGGAAGTTTTAGATTTATTGAGAATATAATTCTTCCACCACCATCTATAGATGATGATACATCAAAAACAATTCTTGAAGCAATTACAGGGCAGGATGAGTTTAAATCAAAAGAAGAAGTGCTTGACTATATTCCTGAAATTAACAATGAAATTAAATTTGAGAATTTTTCTCTTGATAAAGATGAGTGGAGGATAATTATGACTATTGATGGTAATAAAAAATGTTATAATATAATGGAAGAGTTGGGAAATGAAAAAGTAAAATTTATAAATGTTATTGAAGAATTATATAAAAAAGGTATAATTTCTTTGAGAAAGGAGTAAAAAGATGGCTGAAGGGTTAGTTTCAGTTGTTATCTCTGATGAAGATTTAAAAAGAATTGATGATTATCTTGCGCAAACTTTGGCAGATTCGCAAGCCAAAAATATTTTATTAACAGATAGATCTGGTCAACTTATTACAAAACATGGATCAATTTCAAGGAGAGATGCATCAAATATAAGTGCTCTCTCCGCTGGTTTATTTTCTGCAACAAATGAACTTGCAAAATTATTGGGAGAGAAAGAGTTTACTGTTACATTCCATCAAGGAGAGGAAGCAAATATTCACATATCTCTTCTTGTTCCACAGATTTTACTTGTAATTGTTTTTGACAATAGAGCACCAATTGGTGCAATTAGATTTTGGTCTAAAAAAATATCTTCAGAAATTTCACCATTTTTGAAAAATGTTCAAACAGTTAAAGATAGAAAAATAGAAGAGAAAGAGGGATTTGAAGAAGAGATAGAAAATAAACTCGATAATCTTTTCTAAAATAAATTAAGAAGATGGCACTTATAAATTACTCAACAAAAGAGATAACATTTAAAATAGTTTATTATGGTCCTGCAATGAGTGGTAAAACCACGAATTTAAAATTTATTTATGATAAATTACCTACAGAATTAAAAGGAAAGTTTACATCAATAGCTACTCAAGATGAGAGAACTCTTTTTTTTGATTTCTTACCTCTTGACCTTGGAAATATCAAAGGATACACGATAAAACTATCACTTTATACTGTTCCAGGGCAAGCAATATATTCTCTAACAAGAAAAACAATCTTAAGAGCAACTGATGGAATTATTTTTGTTGCTGATTCACAAAAAGTTGTTTTTGAAAAAAATATTGAAAGTTTGAAGGATATGGTTGAGAATATGAAAGAATATGGTTTAAGCATTGAAAATACTCCTATTATTCTACAATACAATAAAAGAGACCTTGTGGATATAATATCTATTGAAGAGTTGAATAATTCATTAAATTTTAATTCTTTTCCATATTTTGAAGCAATCGCTGTTCAGGGGATAGGGGTTATGGAATCTTTAAAACTCATATCAAAACTTGTGATAAGGAAAATTACCTAAAATTCATTTAAGATTTCAACTTCTACTTTTACCTTATCACCATCTTTTAAATTGAATTTTTCTCTTAATGAGATTGTTGAAATTATTTCAAAAACATTTTTGTGTTTAGTTTTTTCAGGAAAAACGATGAATGCATCAAAATCATTAATTTTACAAGGGATAATAGTTACTTTTCCAAAATCATTAAATCGATCTATAATATGACTATTTTTAAATTTTAAATTTTTAACAAAAGAATTAATCTCTATATTTAATGTACCTTCATAAATATCTTTATTTATTATTTTTTTAATTTTTTCTTTATAAATTTTGATATATTTACTTCCCTCTTTGTTACCAGATTTAACAATTCCTTCAAATGTCATAAAGAATCTCTTGAAAGTGGTTTATCTATAGATGTTCCAAAAGGAAGTTTTGTTTTTTTACCTTTTATTGTTATATCAACTTCCTTTAAATTTAAAGCATCTGTAAATGTGAAAACTAACTGTTTTAAGAAAAGTTTTTCTTTTATTATTGAATCAATTGCTGCCAGATCTATATCAAGATCAATTTTTATTACTTCATTACTGATTTTATAAGATAATAATTTTGAATTTGAAGGAATTAATGTTAAGAGTGGGGAAGGTGGTTTTAGTAGATCGCCATATATTACATTTGCTTCATCTTTTGTTTTATTGAATATAGTTTCACATGTTAAGAAAAGTTCATCTCCTTCTTTATATATATAATAGATAGGATATCCATACATTCCTTCTGGTGGAGGATTTAAATCATAATACCATCTTGTTAATGGTTTTGAAGTATCAAAATTTCCGCCTATAGTTTCCGTAACCTTTCCATCAATTAAAAAAAGAACTCTTTTTATACCAGGTATTTCAGTTACAGAAAGAACAATAGAATACATAAAGGCATATTCAGAACTCGAACCAAAGCCTCTATAATTTAATATATCTGATGTAAAGTCAAGATAAATCAAATCGCCTTCAATTTTCACATCTTTTAAAATTGCTTCATCTGGAATTGTTTTAAATACTTTTCCAGTTAATGATGAATCTGGTCCTGCTTTTAATTTACTGAAAATAAGTTTAGCCCATTCAATAGAATCTTTTGGTTCTGATATTTCTTCTTCAATAACTATTGGATGTTCATAATTTTTATCAAAATAATAAATATTTACCTTTTTTCCTGATGGTAATTTTGATGAGAAAAATGAAAGTGTAGATGATATTGAAATTGAATTCCAGTATAAATCATTCTTCTTACCCTCAACAACAATAGAAACATTTCTTAGCGATGTATTTCCAATTACAGTATTTACTATAGAGTATAAAGATGCTGCTTCACCAGTCACACCTTCAAGAACTCTATTTTTAATTTCTTTTGAGAATGAAATTATTGCTTCGTCTTTATTTATATCAACTGATAAAACTTTTGTTTTGGGATCAATGACCTTTTTTAAACTTTCTGATTTTGGTCCAGATATAAGTTCATCAAGTAATCTTTTTGTTTTTTCCTGAATGGAAGAATATTTAGGTATAGTTCTTTTTTCAAAAATAAGTTCTTTAGACTTTTCATCAAAAAAATATATTTTTACAGTTTCAGTACCTTTATTAAAGATATTCAAATTTAAAAATCTTAATGAAAATAGAAAAACTATTAGAAAAATTAATAATATTAGAAAAGCAATTCTTCTTTCTTTATAAACTTTTTTAGTAACTATTTTTTTCCTCATCTATTTAATTATATAACTTTATACAAATAGACCAAAAGACCTCAAAGTAAGATATAAAAGGAAGAGACCAAGAATAAGAAATATAACTGAAGTTATTAATTTTATTTTTCCAACATTTTTTCTCATCAGTTCTCCTAAATTTCTATTAGTTAACCCAAAATATACCCCTGAAAATATTATTATTAAAGGTAAAACAAACATTAAATTATAGATTATCAAATATAAAATTGCCCTTCTTGTTAATTCTGGGATTCCAATAATATAAACTATTGTTGGTAAGTATGTCTGTCCTGTACATAAAAATTCAATGACTGAGATAGGAAATGCAATTAAAAAAGCAGTTAAAAAGATCAAAGAAGATTTTGGTTGTTTTTTAATGATATTTTTGGCACTTTTTTTGAAAATTCCTGGAAGTTGAAGTGTTATATCTTTTCCCTCTCCTTTTTTTATCTTCAAATAATCAAGATATGAATAAAGAGCAAAAATAAGAACAAGACCTGCAGTGAATGCATAAAGAATTTTTGAGAATAAACCAATTATTGAATATTTTTGAATAATTCTAAATAAACCAACACCTGAAAGAAGATAAGCAATAAAAACACCAAGAGTAAATGAGATTCCAGTTATTAAAATATCTTCTTTTTTTCTATTTTGGGCTAAAAGAAATGTTATAAAAAATATTAAAACAGCAAAAGCACATGGGTTTATGCCATCTATCAATCCTGCTACAAATATAACTAAAACACCAAATTTTTGAAAATACTCTTTTATTTTTTCTTTACCTGAAATTGTTGAAGATAATCCTTTTAATAGATATTCTGAATCTGAAGAAT
Organism: Caldisericota bacterium; assembly: GCA_039793425.1. Taxonomy (GTDB): domain Bacteria; phylum Caldisericota; class Caldisericia; order B22-G15; family B22-G15; genus JAAYUH01. The sequence goes on along the minus strand of JBAMLT010000039.1, from coordinate 6,995 downwards.
CATAATTTTCAATTTTAATTTTTATATTATCAAAAATATCATTTTCTCTTATAAAAACATCTTTACCAATAAAAATTGCTGGAACAACACCTCTTTTATCTTCAGGAACATTATAAAATTCATCAAGTTTTGCTCTTAATTCCTGATTTTCTGTAAGAGCAATATTCAATTTCGTTATTTTTAACCTCTTGTCTTTAGCTTCAAGTGATTCTAAAAAAGGTTTAACTCTTGCACATTCAGGACAACCTTCAATATAAAAATAGTAAATTAGTATATCACCAGAATAGGAAAGAGTGATTTTTAAGAAAAAAGAAAATAAGAAAACAATAAACAAAAAAATAAATATTATCTTTTTCATTCTATTTTAGGAATTCAGTTAATTTATTTTCTAAATCCTGTGTTGTTGGTGAACCATGAAAAAGAATCGTTCCATCAACATCAACAAACAATATTTCAGGAGTAAATTCTATTGTCAATAATTTAAGAACTTCCTGACTTTGGTCTATTGTTATTCTTAAAATATCTTTATTTGGAGTTTTGGTTAGATATTCATTTGTTGTTTTTTTCTCACCGGTTTCAGATATAAATATATAATTAAAGTTCTTACCTTTTTTAATTTTACTTATAAGTTCATCAAATTCATGAGTATGTTGAATGCAACTCCCACATGTTGCATTTGTTGAAACAATTATTGTCTTTTTGCCTTTAATTGTCTCATTTGAGATAAGATTTCCATTTATATCTTTGATTTGAAAATCTGGAATTTTATCACCAACTACAAGCCTTTTATATTCTTTTGGTTCTGTGTTTATGCTATTATATGCCTCAACTCCATAATCCATTATATAGGAAAGAGAAGATACCTCTTTTATCTTATCTCTCAAATTTAATGCAAGTTCACTATTTTCAGATGGAAGTGCAACAGGTTTTGATAATAAATCCTTATAATCCTTACCAACAAAGCCATTAAAAAAATCTTCCCAGTTTGTTTCTTTCTCAGTTTTAATCTTACTTAAAGGGAAAATTTTCTTTATTTTTCCATCATTATCAAATGCAATAATAATTTTTATAGAGTTATCCCTATTTTTTAAAAGAAGATTTATATAGTTAATAAGAGTATATTTACCAATGGATGTGCCTTTTTTGTTCAGAAGAGTATCAAAAGAGGCAGTAACATTTGGATTATCAGGTGAGGTTATAACTTTTGTTTCATAAATTGTATAATCATCTCCAAAAATTGTTTTTAAACCCTTATCAAGGCTTATTTCTCTTGATGAAAGAGTGGGAATTAGAAAAATGATTAAAAATGCTACAATCAATAGTGCAATAATTATAAAATAGGTTTTTAATGGGTCTCCCTTTTGTTTACTAACTTTGTTCTTTTTTGACTTTTCTTTATTCATACTAAAACCTCCTACCTATCAAGTAATGTTTTAATTTTTATAACTTCTTTATTTTTTAAATAAACTCTTGGCAATCTTTTCCCTATTCTTGTAACTATCTCATAATTAATAGTTCTACACTTTTTAGCAATTTCATCAGAACTTACCTCTTCTTTTTTATCTTTACCCATTATTATAACATCCTCTCCAACTTGTGGATTTTTGAACTTAGAAATATCAATCATAAATTGGTCCATAGTAACAGTTCCAACAACTTTTACTCTTTTTCCTCTAAATAAAACATAGCCCTTGTTTGAAAGTAATCTTGGATATCCATCTGCATAACCAATTGGTATGGTTCCTATTATGCTATCTTTTTTTGTATAATATGTTCTTCCATAACTAATTGGAGTATCTTTTGGAACATTTTTGATAAAAATTAATTTAGATTTTATTGACATAACAGGAAATAATTTAATTTTTTTTACATTTCCTGATGGTTTTAAACCATAAAGCATAATTCCACATCTAACTCCATCAAGAATATATTGAGGTAAGTCAATAACTGTTGCTGAATTTCCATGATGAGTTAAAGGTATAACTATTCCTTCTTTTTTAAGAGAATCTAAAACTTTCATAAATCTCTCAAATTGAATTTTTGAAAAACTTTTATCTTTTTCATCAGCAGTTGAAAAATGTGCATATAAACCCTCAATATTCAAATTCTTAAATTTCTTTATATTTTTAATAAAATTAACTGCTTCTTCCCATAGGACTCCAACTCTACCCATTCCGGTATCAATTTTTATGTGAACATTCACCTTCTCTTTTCTCATTTTACATAAATTATCAAGTTCTCTTGCAAGTTCAATTGAATATATGGTTGGGGTTAGTGAAAAATCGAGTATGTAATTTACCTGTTTTGGAAATACATAACCAAAAATCAGTACTGGCTTTGATATACCATTTATTCTTAATTCCATTCCCTCTTCAAGTGTTGCAACTGCAAAATAATCACTACCAAGTTTCTCAAGTTCTTTTGAAATTTCTACTGCTCCATGACCATATGCATCTGCTTTAACAACAGAAATCAACTTTTTATCTTTAATAACACTTCTAATTGATTCATAATTTTTCTTTAAGTTATCAAGGTCTATTTCAGCCCATGCTGGTCTTAAAAGAACAAAATCTTCTATCATGGCTTTACAACATAAGTATATTCATCAAAATATAAATCTCTTCCTAAATCAACCTTACCAGTATATTTTGGTTTTTTTATGCCATTTATTTCAACTCTATATAGATGAGAGTTATACCAGATTTTTTCAGGATTTTTAATATTGAAAGGATTTTCTTTTACAATCAATAGGTCACTTTCAACTATATTATCACTCAATTTATAGTATGAAAAATTTCTTATAATATCAGTTATAACAAGATTCATTTCATTAAGAGATTTCTGTATTCTTAACCACTTATCAATATTTGATTCAATACTTGTTAATCCAAAATATCCAGAACATCTATCTCCTTTTAATGCTTCAACCATTCTTGAAACAAAAATAAGTAATCCTTCAACAGTTTCAACTGGGTCTGTAAAAAATGTATCAAATCTATTTTTAAAAATATCATCAATTGGGTCTCTTGCATCATAAACATATGCTTCAATATTTTTTAGATTTTTCTCTTTTTTTATTATATTTATAAAATTTACCAATCTCTCATCTATTTCAAGAACTGTAACCTCATCGACAATACCTGAAAGTGAAAACAAGATACTCATCAAATCATCATCACCAAGAATTATAATTTTCTTTTTGAAAAGATCACCTCTTGAAAGCATATATAAAAATCTCGATAGAGCAGATTCATTATCAATTACACCCTGGTCATAAACATTTGTAGGTAATGGCCTTTTTTTTGTGATTTCATCGTACTCTTTAATTAAATCACCCCAAAGATTTAAATTATCAAAAACTCTTCTACCCTTACATCTATCACACAAAAAGGAATTAGAAATTTTTTTATCAAGTTTATTTTCTAAAGAAAAAACTCCGTCTTTTTCTTTTATAATTTTTTCATCAACAAGTTTTTTTAATTCAAGAAGGACCTCTTTTGCTGTGAAATTACTTTTTGAAACTATTTCAAAAAAATCTGTATCATTTCTTGATAGAATCATAATTATCTCTTCTCTTATTCTTTCCACAAATACCTCCTAAACTATATATAATTAAATTTTATACTATTTAATCAAAAATTTTGAAAGTAAAATTATTGTTAATGGCGAAAGTATCGTTGTTAATCCAACTGCTTTTGCGAGAGTTTTTTTATTTAAACCAATCTGTGCACCAAAAATTATAGTAGCCATCATTGTCGGCATCATGCTCTGAAGAAGTGAAACATTTAAAATATTTTTTTCTATGATAAAAAATGAAGAAATAAAATAAAATAAAAATGGGAATATTATAAGTTTAAAAATTACAACAGGAAGCAAATATCCAAAATCTTTTTTATCAAATTTAAACTCAAGATTTATTCCAATATAAAGCATAACAAGAGGAGTTACTGATGATTTCAAGATATTCAATGACTCAATAATTACTGAAGGCATATAAAAATTTCTCAAAATAAGACCAGTTAAAAAAGCAATTACAGGGGGAGAAATAAATGATGATTTTATATTTTTTAGGTTGTTACCAGATAAAAATGAAATGAGAGGATAAATAATGATAAGAAATGTGTAAAAATGTGCCTGGTCATAAAGAATACCATAAGGTAGATTATTTAAGCCAAAAAAGATTTCAACAAGTGGATAACCAAGAAATGCAGTGTTACCCATAACTCCAGATAGTATTAGTGTTGAAAGATCTTTTTTATCTTTAATATATAATTTTCCAAAAATAAAAAGTAAAAAAAACTGAATTATCATTGCAAGTGGAACAAGAATAAAAAGAATAAGATAGTTTCCAGAAAATTTAGAAGTTATTATAGAAAATAGAACTAAAGATGGTAAAGAAATATTAAAAAGGATTTTTTTTAGTATCTCTCCATCATCTTCTTTTAAAAATTTGATTGATTTAAGAATATAACCAACAAGAATTAGAAGAAGGAAAGAAACAATTTTATTTATCATTTATTTCTCCTTCTATTAAGTCAATAAAAAATTTACTTACAATTTCAAAATCTAAATTACATAGATTAATTATTTTCAAATCTTTATATTTTAGTTCAATAAAATTTAAGATATCATTAATTTTAAATTCATTTTGTTTTGAAAGAATAAGAGATGGGCTTATTAGGATTATTTTTTCATAACCATTTTCAATCAAGTTAATTAATACTTTAAATAAATCTGGCTCACAATAATCTAAAAATGCGATTTCAGTTTTTATTTTTGATTTTATAAAAATTAAATTTTGTAAATCAACTAAAGAATGATAATATTCATCATTTCTAAAATTTCTTTTCCATTTTTTTATTTTGCTACTTAATTCTTCAAAAATTATGTTCTCTTCTTCTTGAAGATTAATACCACACTCAATTTTAGATTTTAAGTTTAAAAATTTAATGAGTTCATTTTTAGGGAAATCTGTAGGAATTCCACCTTCTCCAATAACAATAATACAGGTTTTCTCTTTATACATTTCTTAAAATCTTACAGTAGATTTTCCTTTCTCTTGGTCCATCAAATTCAAGAAAGAAAACACCTTGCCATGTACCAAGCATAATTTCGCCATTTTCAATTATTAGGTTAACTGAACTTGAAGTGATTGAAGATTTTATATGTGAATCGGCATTTCCTTCGAGATGTTTATAATTTAAATCTGATGGAACAATTTCGTTTAATCTATCAAGAATATCTTCAATAACATTCGGGTCTGAATTCTCATTTATTATTATTCCAGCAGTTGTATGTGGAATATATAATACACAGATTCCATCTTTAATACCAACTTCTTTAATTATATTCCTCACACAACCAGTTATTTCGATTGCTTCAATTCTTTTTTTTGATTTTATTCTTATTACCCTAAACATCTCTATCTTTTTCTAAAAGTACATCTATCGCCTTATCCACTAACTCATCCTTAAATTTAATATTTTTTAATCTTTTAAGTTCTATAATTAAATCCTCCATTTCTTTTCTTTCAAAATAGTTTCTACCCTCTAAATATGTATCAATAAAATCTGATATTGAAATTATCTGTGCTTCAAGTGGAATGCTATCGCCCTTAAGTCCATATGGATAACCCATTCCATTATACCATTCATGATGAAGAAGAACAAAATTTGAAATATTTCTTAAAGGTTCTGAAACTACTAAAATTTTATAACCAATTTCAGAATGTTTTTTTATATATTCAAATTCATCTTCTCTCAATTTTGTTGGTTTATAAAGAACTTGCTCTTTTAGTGCAATTTTACCTATATCATGTAATAGTGAAGCATATTCAATATCTTTTATTTGCTCTGATTTAAAATTATATTTTTCAGCAATTTTTTTTGCATAATATGTTACACCTTTTGAATGCTCATATGTTTCAATATCCTTTGTTTCTATTGTTTTCAATAAAATTCTAACTATTTCATCCTTTAATTTTTTATTTGTTGAATTAATTTCATCTTTAACTCCATTCAGGCCCTTAAATACTTCATTATTATTTAAATCATCATAAGATGATGTATTTTTTTCTAATCTAAAAGTAAAATAATTCAATATTTTTAGTTCTTCATCACTTAATTTTTCTTTTCTTGAAACTTCAATGAAAGATTCTTTATTAAAATCTATTTTTAAATTATTTAAATTTTCTTCATTATTTCCAATGGTGACTCTGTTTCCATTAAAATATAGTGAAATGTAGTCAAGATTTAAAAAATCTTTTAAAATTTTAATTTCTTTTTCAATATCTTTAAAATTACTCATCTATCTTTTCCTTATCGTATAATATCTATAAACACAATTTCATATTTTATCATCTTTTTATTTTTTTAATAGAGTAAAAAGATGTTAAAATAATAATATTTATAAAAGGAGTTAATTATGAAATATATAATTTTACCTTTAATAAGTTATTTAATCGGCTCATTTTCATGGGGAGTTATAATCACCAAATATTATAAAAAAAATGATATAAGAGGGAAAGATTATCCAGGTGGTTCAGGAGTTTCAAGACAATTTGGTTTTAAATTTGGTTTATTGGTTGGATTTTTAGATGCCCTAAAAGGTTTATCCATTTTTTTAATTTTTTATTATTTTGGAAAATCAAACCTAATTCTTATTTTATCATATATAGCCTTGATCCTTGGAAATAATTATCCATTATATTTTGGATTCAATGGAGGGCAAGGAGTTGCTGCAACTATTGGATTTTTCTTTCTCCCATTTCCTTTTTTTGTTTTATTATCAATTTCAATAGGTATCTTTTTTATATTTTTCTATAATTTTTTTAAATTGAATAGATTTATTAAATTTATGGGGGCTGTTCCTTTTGGCACAATATTTGGTTTATTAACAATTTTCATTCTATTAATAAGAAAATTCCCATTTTATCCATATCCTTTGCTTGTTATAATAGCATCATCTCTTCTTTTATTTAGAGGTTTAACCCTCAT
>JBAMLT010000038.1:0-1561 GCA_039793425.1 Caldisericota bacterium | reverse complement strand
ACTTGACAAATAAAAAATTGAGAGTATAATAAACTAAAAACTAAAATTTTAAAAACATGTATAAATATAATCTCAATTCAATAAGAGGTAAAAAAATTTCTAAAGATATTTTAGATACAAGAGATAAATTGATATACCAATATAGACAACAAGGGATGACACTTGAAAATATCGGTGTCATTTTTGGTTTAACGAGGGAAAGAGTAAGACAAATTATTGATGAATTTAAAAAATCTTTAGAACAATTAGAGGGTCAAAATAATAATAAATAATAAAAACTTATGGAAACACAAAAAGAACAGCTAATAAATAGCTGGGAAAATAATATATATAAAACATTAGATAATTCCATTATTTTACACGAGCCAACGATTGAATTTTTAATCAAACAAAGAGATTGGGATGCTTTAATCTTATTTATCTTTTATTGTTATTGCTCTAAACTTCAAAAAAATTCAAAAAGAGTTTGGGTTAGTAATAGTTTCGCAGCAAAAAATCTTAAATGGAGAAAACAAAGAATTTTACAAGCAAGAAAAAAATTAACAGATTATGGAATTATTAAGGCAATTCAATTAAGAGAAAAAATAGAAAAAACAGATGGTGTAAATGTAGTAAAAAGAAAAGAGGTTATAGGTAAATGGTTAATTGAAATAAAACCCCTATTAAATGCTCAAAATATAATGTCTTCGCAATCTACTACTGAATCTCAAGAGGTTCCCATAGATGAAAGTTCAAGAGGTTCCCATTCTGAACCTGTAGAAAACGGGAACCACAGTTCAATAGTAATAACTTCTGAAGAATTCAATAGTAATAATTATATTATATTACATAGCGAAAACGAAACTAACGAAACTACTAAAGGGAAAGATATAAACCGATTACTTGATTTATTTAGTAAGATTAATCCCTCTTATAAACAATTATTTAAAAATAAAACCCAAAGGCAGGCAATAGAAAGGCTAGTAAATACTTATGGGATAGAAAAAATAGAACAAATAATCAATCTTTTATCAACTACTAATAAAATGCCTTATGCACCCATTATAACTACTCCGCTGGAACTTGAAAACAAACTTGGGCGTTTGTTAGCCTTTATTCAGAAAGAAAAAAATAAAAATACTAGAGAGATTTTTGTAACATTTTAAATTTTAAAATAAAAAATATGCAAACATACAAAATCATTTTGAACAACGGAGAACCTATCATCATTAGTGAAGAAGAATTACCCAAAGTTATTTATAGCATACAAAATAAAGGGCTCGTTGTCACAAAAATGGGAATATTCAACCCATCTTATTTAGTTGAGATTATTCCTAATCAAACTACTCCCGATGAAAACGAATGGTGGAAAAAGAAAATGCAAGCACCAAGTCCTTTTGCAAAATTATTATCACCTAAAATGAAAATGTTATCAGATAAAGAAATGACCCAAGTTGTAGAAGAGACAGCAAAAGAAGAACGTCGTCTTAAAAGATAATAAATAATAATTAAAAAATAAATAACATGAAAGAAGGAAAAGATGTTTTAAGTTTATTTGATGGTATCGCCTGTTTAAGAGTTG
>JBAMLT010000037.1:0-1568 GCA_039793425.1 Caldisericota bacterium | reverse complement strand
AATTCTATTATAGATTATTTTTTATTATTTTAAAATGAACATTATTAACAATTTGGGTGATTAAAAAAAAATAAAATGAAGACATTTTCTGAACAAGATTATAGGGATTATTATTCTATTGGCAAAAAGAATTTAAAATTTGAAATTACTGATGTTCATATAAAGGCTATAGAATTTTTAGATCCTTCGCCTGGCGAGACGATAATTGATTTAGGTTGTGGTAAGGGTGAAGTTATTAAATTATTAACTGATTTTGGGGTAAAAGCTATAGGAATTGATTATTTAAATGAGTTTTTAGAAATTGCTAAAAGTAATGTACCCGAAGGAGAATTTATAAAAGGGAATATATTAAATTTGCCGCTTGAAAATGCTTTTTCTGACAAATTAGTTTGTCTTGGTGTTTTAGGTTGTTTATCGAAAAAAGATGTAGTTGTGGCCGTAAAAGAAATGAATAGAATATTGAAATTTAAAGGTATAGGTGTTATTAGGGTTGGGACTAAAATAAATAGTATAGGAAGATTTTTTCTAAAATTAAAACACCCGAATGAGAAATTTGCAAGCAATCTTTATGCTCTAGGTTTTTATAAAAATATTTTTTTAAGCAATGGTTTTAAAATATTAAAAATTGAACGTTCGGTAGATGTAAAGTATTCTGGCCTAAAGAATATTTTTTTTAAGTTGATAGGAACATTTTTCGCTTCTACTTGGTTTATAATTCAAAAAGTAAAATGAAAACCATCTTGTTTAATTTAAATCTCGATGATTTTCATCCGCAAACCGATAAAGATGGAGATTTTGGTGGTGATTTAGAAAATGGAAATTTTCGGTATCTAATATATTTATGGAAAGAATTCCCTGATTTGAAGGTTACTTTATTTACCACCCCCAATTGGATGGATGCTCCATATAAATTTTCTCATTATTTTTATCATTTAAAGAAAATTCTGGGATTAAGACCGATTATACCATACTTGAAAAACGAACCATTTAGATTAGATAAACATTTAAAATGGTGTGAACAGGTTAGAAAACTTATAGAAGACAAAAAAATAGAAATAGCGGTACATGGTTATTATCATTACAACCCCAACTTAGTTATTCATGGACAAGAATTTAAGAGATTAGGTTATGAAGAAGCAAAAGAAAGAATTAAATCAGCAGAGAAAATTTTTTATAAAGCTCAACTTCCTTTTGTAAAAATATTCAGACCACCAGGGTGGGGGATATCTGATGGTCTTATAAAAGCTTTAAGAGAATTAAATTATGAAGCAATAGCTATTTACCCATCTCATTCAAGAACATATAAAATTAATAATTACGATGGGCTAAAGACAATCCCCCAAAATTACAGTATTTCGGAAGATCCACAGATAGCCGTAGAGCAAGCCAAGAGATTCAGGATAGTATTGGCAAAAGGTCACATGTGTTATAATTATGGAAAGGAAACAATAGTAAATGGATTAAATGATAAGAATTATAAAAATTTAAGAGACGCTTTGAATTTATTAAAAGGAAACTTTAATATAAAATTTATTTTTCTATCTGAGTTTTTAAACTACGGTGAAGAC
>JBAMLT010000036.1:0-1570 GCA_039793425.1 Caldisericota bacterium | reverse complement strand
TATTATTCAAGAATCTTGATCATCCTGCAGTTATAACTGATGACAAAAATAACATTATTAATATTAATACTGCTTTTTTAACAAAGTATAATTTGAATTTAGAACAAATAAAAGGAAAAAAGATAAACAGCCTCATAAAGAAGAATAAGATTTTAGTTAATTCACAAGAGCATGAAATAAATATAGATGAATTGGATGTTGGTCTTGTTAAGATTTTTATATTGAAAAGTTTAGAAGAAAAAAAGGAAAATGAACGATTGAAAAAATACAAAAGAATTATTGAAAGTGGAATCGATGATATGGTTTTAATAATCAGAAAGAATGGAAAAATATTGGATTTTAATGAAGCTGTTAAGAAAAATATAAATGATGTTGACTTTGATAAAAATATCAAAGATGTTGTTAAAATCTCGAAATTAAACCAAAAGATTAAGGAAGCTGCAGATTCTAAAACTCCTTCTGAAACTGCCGGTCAAATTATTTCACAAAATAATAATATTTCTGTTAATGTAAAAATAATTCCTTTGGATGAAGAACTGTTTTCCATCATATTGAAGAATAGAAGTGAGTTCACAAACCTTAATGAACAAATAAAAATCGTAAAAGAACAGTATGAACAATTGGTTAATAATACAACTGATTTGATTTGTATCATAGATAAAACCGGGAAATTTAAATTTGTTAATAAACAGTTTGAAAAACAATTAGGGTATAAAATAGAATCTATTCCAAACATATTTCAAATAATATGTCCTGAGGACGTTCCTAACTTTATAAGATCTTTGAATGCATCTGAAAATTCAAAAAAAGGATTCCAGGATCAGGAGATAAGAATATACAATAATAAGAAAAAATTGCTTTACTTTGCAATTAGTGGCTTGCCTTTAGTGCAAAATGGTGTTGTGATTGAATATAGTATGACGTTAAGAAATATAACAGAAAAGAAGAAAAATGAAGATGAAACTTTAAGAGAGAAGGAAAAATTAAAAGAAGATTTCAAACGATTATCTGAAGTAAATAAAATGAAAACAGAATTCGTAAGTATGGTATCACATGATCTTAAAACACCATTAACCAATATACAAGGTTATGCTTCTTTATTAAGAAATAAAATTTTAGGACCCAATACACCTAAACAACAAGAAGCTGCAGATATAATAGACAAAGAATCTAAAAGATTAGCTCGTCTTATAAATGATTTATTAGACCTTTCAAAGATAGATTCAGGTGCAATAAAGCTTCAGATGAGACCATTCAATATAAAATATCTTGAAGAAAGGTGTGCATTGAGGAATATGGCAGAAAGAAAGGGTTTAGTTTTTATTTGGAATGCACCTGAAAATTTAAGTGAAATGTATGGAGATCCTGAAAGAATCGCACAAGTTTTAACAAATTTAGTTAATAACGCGATAAAGTTTACAGACAAAGGTTCTGTAACTGTCAATATTTTTGAAAAGGATAAGAACTATATACAAATAGACGTGATTGATACAGGACCTGGAATACCTAAAAAGGAACAAGAATTGATTTTTGAAAGATTCCAGAGAAGTAGTATTTCTAAGTTGAATAA
>JBAMLT010000035.1:0-1579 GCA_039793425.1 Caldisericota bacterium | reverse complement strand
CATTATTTATTGGAAATGAAATTATAAAAACATTAATAGGGGATTAAAAATGGCTGCTAAAATAAAAGTATTAGTTGTTGGTTTAGGAGAAATTGGAGTTCAAACCTGTAAACTTATTTTACAAAAAAAATCTTTTGAACTTCTTGCTGCAGTCGATATTGATCCAAATAAGGCAAAAAAAGATTTGGGTGAGTTTATCAATAAAAAGAAACTTGGTATTAAAGTTTATAATGATTTGAAAACAGCTTTGATTGAATTAGAACCGGAAGTCACAATTTTAACTTCAAAGAGTCACTTGAATGAAATTGCAAATGACATTTTTTTATGTATTGAACATCATTCGAGCATAATTTCAAGTTGCGAAGAATTGCTTTTCCCATTTGAAAAACATAAAAAATTGAGTGAAGAAATTGATCTAAAAGCTAAAGAAAATTTCGTTCATGTATTAGGAACAGGTGTTAATCCGGGATTTGTTATGGATACATTGCCGGTCTTTTTAACAAGTGTCTGCAGCGAAGTAAAATCAATTAAAATTATCAGAGTTGTGGACTTAAAGAAACGTAGGAAAGCTTTACAAACAAAAGCAGGTTTAGGGTTATCAAAGATAGATTTTAATCAACTCGTTAAAGAACAAAAAATTGGTCATAAAGGATTATTAGAATCAGCTCAATTTGTAAACTATTATTTGAAACTTGATGCAACTATGTTTTCAGAAAAAATTGAACCAATTATTTCAAAAGAAAGAATCAAAACTAGATTTTTTGAAATTAATAAAGGAGAAGTTGCGGGTTTAAAACATTCAGTGATTGGTAAATCAGCGAACAGGAAAGTAGTTGAATTGGAGTTAATCTTAAGTATAGAAGGTTCAGATAATTATGATTCAATTCTGGTTGAGGGCAATCCACCGATAAAATTAAAAATAGAGAATGGAGTTTCTGGTGATATAGCGACAGTTTCAATGATGGTTAATATAATTCCAAATTTGTTGCATGCTCGATACGGATTGATAACAATGAAAGATATAATTATTCCTTCCATTTTAAATCTATAATTAAAGGTGAAAAAAATGTTGAAATTACTTACGGGAGTTTACTCCAGATTTACGAATTTATTACATTCATTAAAAGAATGGGTAGAAAGTTTCGCACATAAACCATCTGCAAGTATTGCGTTATTTATTTTTGCTTTTATAGAATCATCTTTTTTCCCAATTCCACCTGATGCGCTATTGATTATTCTGGCTTTAAGTTATCCAAAGAGAAGCTTTTATTATGCTTTTATTTGTACTATTGGTTCTGTTCTTGGAGCGTACTTAGGTTATTTAATCGGTTATATTTTTTATGATACAATTGGAATTAAAATAATTCAATTTTATGGAGTTGAGCATCAAATCAATTATGTTTTAAATAAATATCGAGAAAATGGTTTTATAGCCATTGTTACAGCAGGCTTTACACCAATTCCATATAAAGTTTTTACTATCTTGGCTGGATTTAATAAAACAATCGATCTATTTACATTAACATTTGCTTCATTAATTGGTCGTGCAGGAAGATTTTTCTTAGTAGGATGTTTAATC
>JBAMLT010000034.1:48609-64498 GCA_039793425.1 Caldisericota bacterium | reverse complement strand
AAAAATGGTAAAACAGGTGAAAGTAATGCTATAACAGTTCTACCAGGTCCAGTAAATAACTTTATCTTCTCAACAATAGGTGCTCAATCAGTAGGAGTACCATTTAGTGTGACAATAACAGCAAAAGATGAGTTTGGAAATACATGCACTAACTTTAACGGTTCAGCAACTCTTTCGGCAGTAAATTCAACTGTAACAGAACCAACTTCAATAACATTTGCAAGTGGTGTCTGGACAGGAAATGTAAAGTTAGGAACCCATGGAAGTGATGTTCAACTAAAAGTAGTATTAACAACACCTTCTGTTACATCAACTTCAAATACATTTTCTGTTGCAAAAGGACTTCATCATTTCTTAATATCAACAATTGGAAATCAAAATAAAGGAGTTCCTTTTGAAATTACAGTTACAGCTAAAGATGAAGATAATTTGACATTCACAAACTTTACTGGAACTGTTAATTTAACCTGTTCACTTGGAGTTGGAACGATTGAGCCAATAACTTTAGGTCCATTTATAAATGGAAGTATAACTTCAAATATTAAGATAAATAAACCCGGAAATAATGTAACAATAACAGCAACCGACCCTGTTTCAACAAAAACAGGAACTTCAAATTCATTTAAAGTTGCAGGTGATAAATTAATATTTAAGTCATCACCTCAAACGATAAATCTTGATTTAAAATCACAAGCGATTGTAATTGGGGTTGTTAATCCATCTGATAATCCAATAATTGCAAGTGAAAATATAACAATAAATCTTTCTTCAAATTCTCCAACAGGAAAATTTTCTGAAGATGGAACAAATTGGGGTGTTTCGAGTATAACATTATTATCTGGAACAGGCGAAAAAGCATTCTATTATAAAGATACAACACCTGGTGCATGGGATATAACAGTATCAGCAACAAATTATGAAAGTGCAGTTCAAAGAATAACTGTTTCAGGAACTTTTGCTAATGGTTCTGGAACAGTTACTATGACCCCTTCTTCAGGACTAACAAATGATAAATTAAATATTACATTTACATTTACAGGAACTTATAATCTTTCTGGTGGAGCAGTAAAAGTAACATTTCCTGTTGGATTTCCTCTTCCACAACTTACTAATCCACAGGGTGATGGATTTATCTCAGTAACCCCAGGAAGTGGTGTATCTTTAGGTCAAATAACAACTTTAACCAATACTCTAACAATAAACATAAATAATCTTGCATCTGGAGATACTTTTACCATAAAATATCAAAATGTTACTCTTCCAAGCATTCCACAAAATTATACATTCTCATTTATGACAATGGGGCAAGGTGGAACATTTACTCCAATAGCAAATCAACCACAATTTATTGTTGATTTTGGTTTTTCTCTTGAAATTCTATCTTTATCAGTAAATCCTTCTTCTGCAGGAGTTAATTCTAACTATACAGTTATATTTAAAGTTGGAACAAGAGGAGAGTTAAGTACAACTGATGAGATAAATATTAAATTCCCATCCGGAACTATTATACCAATTAATATTCAAAGTTCATCTATAAAAATAAATGACCAGGTTTTAACTCAAACGCCAATTGTTAATCAATCTGCAAATACAATAACAATAAAACCAGTATCACCTATTTTAAAAGAAACAACTGTAAAGGTTGAGATTTTAAATCAGGCAGGAATTGTAAACCCTTCAACTGCTGGTATTTATACAATGGAGGTTACTACTACAAAAGAAACAAGAGCCGCTAAATATACATTCACTTTATCACCAGCACCACCTATTCAAAATGTTGAGGTTGACGTAAAGCCCCAGAGTGCTGGTAGAGAGAGTGAATATGTAATAAGATTTAGAATAGGAATTAATCTATTTGAAGGAGATAAAATTTATATTAAGTTCCCACAGGGAACAACACTACCACCAACAATTTTACCAACATCTATTTCTATAACTGGAGTTCCACTTCTTTATGAACCACTTGTCGTTGGAAGATTACTTGTCTTACCTGTTTCATTTCCTATTCCAAAAGGTGATGTCTTTATAAATATTTCTAAAAGTGCAAGAATAAAAAATCCCGAAATACCTGATATATATTCTTTATATATCTATACTTCAAAAGATTTAACAGAAGTTCCATCAACTCCATATACAATTGTTGGAACACCTGTAACAGTTATAACTGTTTCTCCTGAAATTCCTGATGGAATAAATGGATGGTATATAACAAAACCAAAGATTAAACTTGAAGGAAGAGGAGAAGGCGTGATAGAAACATATTATTACTGGGATGATAATGAACCAACATTATATGTCTCTGAAATTACAGCACCTGAAGGTGAACATATTCTAAATTATTATTCGAAATCAAAAGGCCTTGATAATGCTGAAGTTACAAGAACCAAAACATTTAAAGTTGATTCACTTCCTCCAAAGATAACCATACTTGAACCACAATATGATTTTACTAACAAAGAGGATTTGATAATAAATGGTGTAACTGAACCAGGAATTCTTGTAACATCTGGTTCATCAATGACAACATCAAATTCAAAAGGTCAATTTACTCTTAAGGTAAAACTCACACCTGGATTAAATACTCTTAAAGTACAGGCAATTGATTCTGCTGGAAATAAAGGAGAAGTTACAATAAATATTACACTTGATGTTTCACCTCCATTTCTTAAACTTGATCCATCTCTTTCAAGTTGGATGGAAGTTTACACAGAAACTCTTGAAGTAAAAGGAGAAGTTGAGATTGGAGCAACACTAACGATTAATGGTATTCCAGTTTCATATGATTCTCAAGGAAAATTTTCTTACACTGTAAGATTACAAGAAGGAAATAATTCTATTCAAGTTGTAGCAGTTGATAAAGCAGGAAATACAAATTCAATTTATCTACCAGTTAAATATATAAAGAGAACAGTTGTTAAGATTAAAATTGGTTCAAGTACGGTTTATGTAAATGATAAACCAATTCAGATTGAAGCAGCATCATGGATTGATGCAAAATCTGGAAGAGCAATGGTTCCATTAAGGGTAATTGTCGAGGCATTTGGAGCAACTGTTGAGTATAGATATATTTCATTTGGAGACGAAAGAGTTTCAATTATATTTAAATTAAAGAGAATTGATTTAAGAATTGGTTCAAACATTGCATATGTTGAAGGTTTACCTGTAAAACTTGATGCACCTCCAGTTATTATAAACAATAGAACTTTTGTTCCAATAAGATTCATTATGGAGACATTTGGTGCAAAAGTTGATTGGGATCCATTCACAAGTGAAATAACAATCACATATCCTGCACCATAAAGGGGAGAAAATTTATGATGTTTTTATATATACAGAATTTAATTTTAAAAAATGATAAAAAGGAGGAAATTTTATGAACAAAAAATTTAAAGTACTTTTAATCCTACCCCTTCTATTAATGTTAATTTTTTCTTATCCATTGAAATTATCTTACAGTGCAGCAGGTTCAGGCACTTGTGTTGTTAATCCAACTTCAGTCATACAAAATTCAATAGGTAATAACTTTGATTTCACTTTTACAGCAGCAGAGCCTATGGAGAGTGGTGAAATTTCAATAACAGTTCCATCAGGTTTTAGTGTTCCACAAACTACAACACCTTTGGGACAAGGTTATGTCTCAATTGATTCAAAATCTTCTGATGTTTATGTTTCAAGATTAGTTAATAATATGGATTCTTCTTCAAGTTGGTTTTCATCCGATCCTGATTTAACTATTTCTACCGATGCTTCAACAAGAAAAGAGGGTTCATCTCTAAAAATATCTGTTGCAGCTAATGCCAATGCTTCAAACGAAAGAGTTTATTATCAACTCCTTGCTACTGAAGATTGGAGTACTTATACTGCTGTTGGTTTCTGGATAAGATCTTCAATTTTTGTTCCATCTAGTGCTATTGAATTTGCCTTTGATGATGCAAACGATTTATCAAGTCCTTCTTCATACCCTATTGGTTCAATTTCAGCGAATACTTGGACTTATATAAAAATTCCTATAACTGGTATTCCAAATGTTAAAACATATGGTTTTATATATGCTTCAGATTATTTTGGAACTTCATCAGGAAATATATGGATTGATGATTTATTAATATCTCCTGGAAATGTAATCATTGCAGGTATGGATATAAGAGTTAGATTTCTTTCAATAACTACAGGTGGCTGGATTAAATTAAAATATCAAAATGTTACAGCACCATCAACAACTGGAGTAAAAACATTCACAACAAAATCAAGAGTTGAATCTGGTCAAACTTTAACAAATATTTCTGTTCAACCTACTGTCAATGTGGTGTCTCCTCCTCCTGCTGCTAAATTAGTTTTTACTGCACCTCCAGGACCATGGTCTCTAAATGCAGGAAATTGGGCTGGACCATTAACTGTTGAAAGACAAGATGCTTCAAGTAATCCTGTTATCAGCGGAAATTTAACTGTAAATTTATCAACATCATCTCCATATGGTAAAGGAAAGTTCAGTTTAACTTCAGGGGGCCCAACTATAACTCAATTAACAATTTCTGATGGGAATAGTAGCGCTCAATTTTATTATTATGATGAAACTGCAGGTAATTGGATTATAACCGCATCAGCAACTGGCTTAACTTCAGCCACACAGAGTATTACTGTAAATCCTGGAACTACTACTCAATTTGTTATAACACTTCCTGGTGAGACATTTGAAAGTGGAAAAGGTAATAGTGGTTTACCACTTTCTCAAACTGTTGGAGTCCAATTTCAAATTAGAGTTAGATTCTGTGATGCATATTTTAATGTTGTTCCAACATGGAATGGACTTTATACACTAACTTTTAGTGGACCAGGTCAAGCACCAGATGGAATAACATATCCTAATTTTGGAGGTGATAATACCCCTCCATATTCTCCAAATATTAATTTTACAAATGGAGTTTCAGATGCAATTAATGTAACTTTATATAAAGCAGAGACTGTTTCAATTCATGTTGAATCTGCACCTTATTCTGGTGATTCATCGAATTTAATAGTTAATGGTGGCCCACTAAATTATTTTGCGATGCAATTTCCTGTTGTGGGGACGAAAACTGCTGGTCAATCATTTCCATTAATATTAGGTTGTTATGATCAGTATCAGAATCAAACTAAGTTTAGTGGAACAGTTGATTTATCTTTAGTTGATGGAACAACACTTTTACCAGTTTCATCTCCTCCATCTCCTTTAATGTCACCTTTATCGATTACTTTTAATAATGAAACCTCAAAAACTATCCAAATTATTATTTATAAATCATATGATGATGCAAGAATAAAGGCACAAAATCATGATGGGATTCAAATTGGCTATTCTGATTTAATAGATATCTGGCACGGTGATTTACACCATTTTAGATTTGATAATATTGGACCTTATAAAGAACAAGGGACTCCTTTTTCAATAACAATTAATGCAGAAGATCAATGGGGTAATTTAATAGATAATACTGCTGGTGCAACTCCATATACTGGAACAGTCACTCTTACATGTTCTCTTGGAATAGATAAGATAACTCCTAATACAACAAGTTTTAATGATGGAACTCCTAATAATGGTAAAAGAACAGTAAGTGTAACAATTACCTCGCCTGGAACATCTGTAACTATTACTGCAACTGATACAACGCTTAATAAAACTGGAACATCCAATTCATTTCCTGTTTATGGCACAATTGATCATTATGATTTTGATCCAATTGGAGATCAAGTTAAGAATATTCAATTTTCAATAAAAATATATGCAAAAGACATGGTAGGTAATACCCTTTTAAATAATACTGAGTGGGTTGAACTTTCTGCAGAAGCAAATGACGGTACATTAGTAGACATTGTTGGTGGTGAACCATTTAATGTGCAACTTGTTAATGGTTCATGGAGTGGAAATATAGCCATAAACTCTCCAAATCCTTTAGTTCGTATAAGGGCAAAAAGAAGCGGAAATCCTCAATATGGTTTATCAAACTGGTTTCATGTTGCAGATAACGCACCAACAAAATTTAATTTTGATACTATAACATCACCTAAGATTGCTGGGACTGCCTTTTCAATTACAATAAGGGCAGTTGATTATTATAACTCACCTGTTACAAATTATAATGGAACTGCAACTCTTTCTGCTTCAACCGGTCCTGGAACAATAACACCAACAAACATTACTTTTACAAATGGTGTATGGACAGGAAATGTTACACTTACAACACCAAACCCATCTGTTGTTATAACCTGTTATGATGCTTCTACTTCTGCAATGGGGACATCAAATGCATTTCAGGTAACAGGTGGAGTTGAAAGTTTTAAATTCTCAACGATTACTTCACCTCAATATAAAAATGAAAATATTTATATTTCAATTCAAGCAGTTGATGTAAATGGAGATATTGTAACTGGATTTAATGGAACAGTTAATCTTTCTTCAACTGCTGGAACAATAACACCAACAACTGCCAATTTTGTTGGAGGAATGTGGAGTGGAAATGTAAAAGTAAATGCTGAAGGACAAAATGTTAGAATTCAAGCAACATATAGCAGTAAAACAGGATTTTCAGATCCATTTACACTCTTACCCTTTTCACAACTTGTATTTGAACCAAATATCTCTTCTCCACAATATGTTGATGTACCATTTTCAATTACAGTTAAAGCTAAAACTCCGTCAGGAACTCAAGCAACTTGGAGCGGAACTCTTTCTTTATCATGTTCACTTGGAAATGATAAGATTGATAAAAATAGTTTGACAATGACAAATGGAACAGTAACCGAAAATGTTAAAATTTCTCAAAGAGCAACAGGTGTAACATTAAGTGTTCAGGCAACAATTTATGGAAGTACTGTTTCTGGAACAAGCAATGTATTTGAAGTTAAAGAAGGAAATAAACTTGTTTTTATTTCATCTGAGCAGGTTATTCCGATTGAAACTGCATCAGGTGATATTAAGGTTCAGATTCAGGATCAGGATGGAAATCCTGTGAATGCATCAGCAAATACAACAGTCAATCTTTCTTCAAGTTCAACAACTGGAAGATTTTCTTCTGATAAAAACACATGGAGTACATCAAATACTTTCACTGTTACAATTCAATCTGGTCAAAATCAAGTTACCTTTTATTATAAAGATACAACCCCAGGACTTCATACCTTAACCGCAAAAGCAACTGGTTTAAGAGATGGGACTCAAATTATTAGAGTATCAGTTGATGGAAGTGGTGAGTGTAAAATTTCACCAGATTCAGCATTTGTAAGAGAAACAAATAAAGATTTCACACTAACATTTACTTCAAAAGCAACAATGGATGGTGGAGAGATACAAATAACAATTCCAAATGCTTTTTCTTCACCACAAAAAACAACACCTGCTGGTGAGGGTTATATATCAGTTACTCAGGGTACTGGAGTAACAGTAGGTGACTTAACAATTTCTGGATATATAATTAACATTCCAATTAATATAATGCCAAAAGATAGAACGATAACAATAAATTATAAGAAGGTAACATGTCCAAGTTCAACTGGCGATTATACATTTGATGTTAAGACAAAAGGTCCGGGTGGAAGTTTCACTGCAATAGCAACTTTACCAAAAGTAACAATCACATTAACAACAGTTTCAGATGTTAAGGTTTCGCTTGATCCTACTTCTGCACTCGCTTATTCAGAATATACAATAACATTTAAGACATCAACTGTTGGCCAACTTCTTTCAAATGTTGATAAAATTTATGTAAAATTCCCAACTGGAACTGAAGTTCCAGGCGTAATAGATGCACAAAATATTCAGATAAATACTGTTAATTTAACTTCTCCACCATCAGTTGATGTTCCAAAAAGAGAAGTGACACTAATCACACCAGTTGATATTGGTGCGAATTCAGATGTTACTATTAAGTTCACACATAAGGCAAAACTTAAAAACCCATCAACAACAGGGACAAATTACCAAGTTGAACTTTGGACTGATAAAGACCCAACACATAAACTATCTACTGCATATTCAATAACATCAAAAACAAGTGTTGTAAATGTAACAGTATCAATTAATCCACCTGGTGCAAATTCTTATGGAGATATAACAGTTGGATTTAAGATAGCAAATAATCTTGTTAAAGATGTTCATATTATAACACTTATTTTCCCATCTGGCTTTGATGTTCCACCAAATATATCTCCAAATTTAATTACTGTTGGAGGAACTGCTTTAACTGAAGCACCAACAATTGATTCTGGAACAAGAACAATAACAATGGTTACTCCAAGAGATTTTGCAAAAGCAGGAACAGTGGAAGTTGTAATAAGTAAAGATGCAAAGGTTAAAAATCCATCTAAAGCAGGAAAATATAAATTAACTGTTTATACATCTCAGGATAGTAATCCTGTTGATTCTCCTCTATTTGATATATTAAGTGAGTCACAAATTAAAGAAGTAAAATGTACTGTAACACCTCCAACAATAAATAAAGTAGCAAGATGGGAGGTATCGTTTAAGACAGGAACTCTTGGTGGTTTAAGTATTGGAGGAAAAATAAACATAGAATTTCCATCAGGAACGGTAATTCCTGGAACAATTCCTTCAGGTTCTGTTACAGTTGATGGACTTCCAGCAGTAACTCAAAAAGTTCTTTCACTTAAAATTGAAATTACAACTCCAAAAGAAATTCTTCCAAATGCAACTGTAAATATTGTAATTAGTGAAGATGCTGGAATTAAAACTCCAACCTCACCTTCTTCAACTTATAAGATAAAACTTTCAACAACCGCTGAACAAACGCCTGTTGAATCAGATGTGTTTACAATCTATCAACCACCATCTTCTTCTCATAAAATTGATCCAGCAAATCCAAATGGACTTTCAGGTTTCTACATAACAAAACCTGTGATAACACTTTCAGCAACTTCAAATTATGATACTTCACCAAAAATTTATTATAAATGGGGAACAGAGACATATAAACTTTATATAGGGCCATTAACTGCACCAGAAGGAGTTAATAACTTATATTATTATTCAGAAGATAAATTTGGAAATAAGGAAGATGAGCATACAGTTGAGATAAAGGTTGATAGTACTCCTCCTGTTATTTCTCTTGTTGAACCAAAAGATGGAAGTTTTGTGAAAAGTAAACAAGTTACAGTTACTATAGAATCTAAAGAAGATCTACTTGATGCAACTTTGAATAACGAAAAGATGGTTAAAGGCGCTGGATTAAGATGGACTTTATCTATTACGGTAAAAGAGGGAGAAAATATTCTTGTTGTTAAGGGAAGAGATTTAGCAGGAAATACAGGAGAAGTATCTTTTAAGATATATCTTGATACAACTCCTCCTATTGTAAAAATTACTTCGCCAACATTAAATCAAGTTATAACAACAAGAAGTATAAAAGTAACTGGTGAAACAGACCCAAATTCAAAAGTTAATTTAAAGATAACAGGAGTCATTGGAACAATATTTGAAGGAGATGTGAATTCTGATAGTCAAGGTAAGTTTGATGTTGATTTAACAAAATTACCACCAGGATTTATAGGAATTACTGCAACAGCAACTGACCCCGCAGGAAATATTGGAAAAGCAACTTCAAACTTTATACATAAAGAAACAATACTTCTCTGGATTGGAAAACCAGAAGCACAAATTGATAATGAGTCAACTTTTGTAGACCCTGATAATAAAGCAGTAACTCCATTTATTCTTCCACCTGGAAGGACAATGGTACCAATTAGATTCATATCAGAAGCATTTGGAGCAAATGTTGAATGGATTGCAGCAACAAAAACAGTTAAAATAACATGGGGAGCAAAGACAATTGAACTTACTGTTGGAGTTTATACCGCAAAAGTTGATGGAAAAGAAGTAAAACTTGATGCTCCACCTCTTATTAAAGAAGGAAGAACCTTTGTTCCTATAAGATTTATTTCTGAAGCCTTCAACGCAGATGTTAAATGGGATAGTAAGGAACAAAAAGTAACAATAACCCTTTAAGAAAAAAGGTTTTTAAAAAGGGGAGAGGTTAACCTCTCCCCTTTATGTTATAATATTCTAAAGGAGGGTCATATGAAAAAAAGTGTAATTTCTTTGATTTTAGTTATTTTAATTTTCCTATCTTTTTCAGGAATTGTTTTTGCTAATAGTTTAAGAGAGGTTAAAGTTAATCCAGTAAATTTAAATATAGATAACTTAATAAATAATACAAATGCTAACTGGGAAATTTTAATAGATAATAGCGGAGGAAATTTATTAATAACTGGTGATAAAATTTTTATTGAATTTCCTTCAGGGTTTGATTTAACTTATAGTAATTTTATTTCATTGATTCCTATTAGTGCATCAGGGATATCTGCATCTGGTAGTGGTATCATTATTGGTGGTTCTCAAATTATAATACCAGTAACAGTAAACCAAACAACTTTAGGAAGTTTTAAAATAAGAATTGGTGGTGTTAGAAACCCTCCAACCCCATCTGGAACTTATATGGTTAAAGTTCTAACAATGACATCAACTGGTATTACTCTTGATGGTCCAACATTTTCTCAGCCATTTTTGATTGTTTCTCAACCTCAATATCCACCACCTCCAATTGTTTCAAGAGTTGAGATTATTCCTAATTATATAAATTTAAATGTTGGTGCATCTTATCTTTTTACACCCAAAGCATATGATATTTATGGAAATCAAATAATGAGTTCTTCATTTTATTGGAGTTTGATGCCTGGAACAGGAAATGGAGTTATTAATCAAAATGGTTATTTTACATTAACTTCTTTTGGAAGTGTCACAATAAAGTGTGAAGTAGTTGGTACTGGAATTTATGGATTAGCATATGTAAATTCATATTATCCATACCCATATCCATATTATCCATACTCAGTAAACAACATTATTATCACTCCAAATAATGTTAATTTAACTACTGGCAGAACTCAAATATTTTCTGCTCAAGCGTATGACTCTCTTGGAAATCCTATTCCAAATTTAACATATTTATGGACAGTTTCTCCTTTATCATCTGGAACATTTACAATTTCACCTGATACAAAAAATTTAAATTTTATTCTTGGTAGTTACTCAGGAGTTGTGACAATCAAATGTGAAGTAGCAGGTTGGGGAATTTATGGGTTAGCATATATAAATGCAACATCAACACCATTATATGCTGATAAAATTTTAATTTCTCCATCAAATGTTACACTATCATATTACAATCCAACACAGACATTTAAAGCAACAGGATATGATTCTTCTGGGTTAACTCTTTCTGGATTAACTTTCAACTGGAGCGTTTATCCATCCATTGCAGGTAATCTTGTAACTTCACCTTCTGATACCTCTCTTGCTACATTCACTTTAAATCCTGCTTTTTCTGGTACAGCAATAATTAGTTGTTCATCTTCTTATGGTTTACCAGTAAAATCTATTTATGGTAGTGGTTACATAAATACAACTTACTATCCTTATCCATATTATCCGAATCTAAATACAGTTTTAATCACTCCAAGTAGTGCAACTATGTCAATTGGTGAATCAAAAATGTTTTCTGCACAAGCATATGATAATTATGGAAATCCAATCTCTAAAGTTACATATTTATGGACTATTGTTTCTGGAAATGGTTATATAACACCTTCTACCAATTCACAAACAATATATTTCACTTTAATAAGCGGAACTTCTGTTACTTTAAAATGTGAAGTTAACTCTTTGGGCTTAACGGGTTACGCATATATAAATAGTTATATTCCTCCTACTCCTGTAATTACTCAACCAATAGTTTCAGTTTCACCACCAACTGCAGGATACCAAGCCTCATATTTTATCTCATTTAATTTATCACCCTCAGTCTCTCTTTCTTTAGGCGACTATATCATGATAACTTTTCCAAATGGAACATCTCTCCCATCATTTATATATCCTTCATATATTTCAATTAATGGAGTTAATTTGACATCCTATCCTGTAATATACCTTTCATCAAGATCTATACTTCTATATCTACCAATTGATATTTCTACTGGAGGTAATGTCTATATATCATTTTCATATTTTTGTTCAATAAAAAATCCTCCATCATCTGGCAATTATAACTTGTTAATAACAACAACTAAAACGCCAACTCCAATACTATCTTCTAATTACACAATAAATTAATTGATGAAAAAAATAATTTTATTTCTTTTTATAATCCTTGTTTTAACAGGGTGTGAAAAGAAAGTCGAAAATTTTATTATTAAGGGGAGAGTTTTAGATGAAAATTCAAATCCAATTCCAAATGTAAATATATATATAGATGATATTGGTTTAACTTATGAGGGTGATGAATCTGGAAATTTTTTAATTTCATATCCTTTTGAGAAGAAAACATACACTTTAAAATTTTATAAAGAAGGTTTCGTAACTGAGGAGAAGAAGGTAGATATCATTGAAAATGAATCTGATATTGAAGTTTATCTAAAATATACAACAATCGAAAAGGTTTTAAAAAAGGGAGTTTTAACTGTTGGAACGGATTTAAATAATAAACCACTATCATTTATTGAAGGAACAATTAAGTCAGGTTTTGAAATGGATTTAATTAGAAGAATATCAAATGACCTTTTATCAACACCTGTTATTTTAAATGTAAAGAAGGAAAATTTAATTTCTTCTCTTTTAAATTTTGATATTGATTTAGTCATATCTTCTATAAGTAAAAATTTTGTTATTAATGATAAAGATAATGAAAAACTTATTTATTCGAAAACATATTTTATTGATGGTTATGTTATAGTTATAAGAGAAGGCGATACAAGAATAAAAAACTTCTCTTCATTGAAAGATAAGAAGATTCTTGTAACAGATAAATCAATAATTCCAATACTTAAAGATAAGATTCAGGGGATAAAAACAATTGATTATGAACCATGTGTTGAAACCTGTATTAAAAATATGCAATATGTTTTATATGATGCTATAGTGACAAAATATTCAATTGCTTCATACTATACTAAGATGTATAAAAAAATAAAAATTGTTGATGATGTTTTGAACAAGGAAGAATATGTAATAATTATGAGAGCAGAAGATAGTGAATTTCTTGATAGAATAAACTTAAGTATAGAAAATTTAATTAAAAGTAAAGAATTTTACAAGATTTATAATAATTGGTTTTATCCACTTGACAAATTTAAGGTAACTTAATATAATATAAAAAATGGCTACTAAAAAGAAAGATAAGGAAATTTCAATAATAATAGTACCAAACTCAAGAGCAAAGGTAAAAATTTTAAAAATTAAAACAACTTATATTTATTTTTTAATTTCTATTTTGATAGTTTCTCTAATTTCTCTTTCTTACTTTTTTATTGATTATTCAAATCTAAAAAATACTTTGAATATTTTATCAAGCAAAAATCTTTATACTCTTTCTGAAGTAAAAGATAAACAAATTGAGGCTCTTGATAAAAAAGTGAATGAACAATCAGCAAAGATTGATGCTTATCTTGATTATATTACCTATCTATCTTCTTTAGAGGTAGAGATAAGAAAAATGGCAATGATTCCTGGTGTTCCAGTTAATATTAATGAGTTGATAGAACAAAAGAGAAAAGATTACTCTTATACTGTCGAAAGTTTAGCAGCAAAAGTTGAGGAAAACGATCAAAAATTTAAGGCACTCGATACAAATGCAAAAAATGTTGAAACAAATTTAATTGTGCTTAGAGAGGCAACAAAAGAATATAATGATATTATTGAGCATACTCCAAATATATGGCCAGTTGTGGGGCCTATTATGTCTGGATATGGATGGAGATATCATCCAATTTATGGAAATTTAGAATTTCACAAGGGCGTTGATATAGATGCAGTTGAAGGTACTCCCATAAGGGTTGCTGCTTCTGGAGTTGTTACAAAAGTGGGCTGGAATGGTGGTTATGGATTGATGGTGGAGGTTTTTCATAGAGAGGGTGTATCAACTATCTATGCCCATTTATCAAAAATTTTAGTGAGTGTAGGACAGGAGGTTAAAAAGGGAGAAATAATTGGTAATGTTGGAATGACAGGAGTCGCAACAGATCCACATGTTCATTATGAAGTAAGAATTGCTGGGTCACCAGTTGATCCATCTCCTTATCTTCCAGGACTTGAAAATAAATAAGAAATTAAATATATTGACAATTTCGAAATTTGTATTTATAATTAATTATATTTCAAATCTTAATTATACTAATTTTAAAGGAGGTGATACTTTTAAAAAATTTATTAATTAAATTTTAAAATTTTTTTTAAGTTTTGAAAGGAGGGTTTTATTATGTCAAATGGACAACAAGCAGTAGGATGGGTAATTTACCCCATTGGAAGTAAACCAAGATGGGGCCTTGCATTTTTCTTAGGTTTCCAGCATTTCTTAACAATGTTTGGAGCAACAATTTCAATTCCACTTATTGTTGGTGGAGCAATGGGTTTTCCAACAGATCAATTGGCAATTCTTATTGCTGCAGTATTTTTAAACTCAGGAATTACAACATGGTTACAGCAACTAATTGGTAACAAACTACCAATTATTCAAGGTGGAAGCTTTTCATTCCTTGGTCCAACATTTGCAATAATTGGTATGGTCCAGGCACAGGGTGGAGATTGGCAAATGTGCATTCAACATGTTGCTGGTGCAATTATGTTTGCATCATTTTTTGAAATCATTTTAGGTTATTCAGGAATAATGGGTAAAGTTAAAAGACTCATTGGCCCACTTTCAATTGGTCCAACAATCACAATGATTGGACTTGCATTATACACAGTTGGTGCACCATTTATGGCTACAAACTGGACAATCTCTTTTATTACATTAATAGCATTGATTCTTTACTCTCAAGTATTTGCAAGAAAATCAAGATTATTCCTTTTATTCCCAGTTATTTTAGCAGTTGCAACAGGTTGGATTGCAGCAGTTATTGGTACTTTAGCTGGCTGGATACCAGCTGGAAATGCTGCAAACCTTACCGAAGCATTCAAAAAGATTGCAGAAGCACCTTGGTTTTCATTTAAACCATACATACCATTTAGATGGGGATTTCCATCAAATACTGGAATATTAGTTGCTGGTTCCTTTGGAATGCTTGCAGCATATCTTTCATCAATGGTTGAATCAATTGGAGATTACCATTCCTGTGCAAAAATTTCTGAAGCACCACCTCCAACAGAGAGAATGATTTCTTATGGTCTTGGATCAGAAGGTGTTGGATGTCTTGTTGCTGGAATACTTCAATCTGGAAATGGTTCAACATCATATTCAGAAAACATAGGTGCAATTGGATTAACAAGAGTAGCAGCTCGTAGAGTTGTAAAAGCAGGCGCAATAATAATGATAATTATACCATTCATCAACAAACTTTTTGCAGTATTTGCTACACTACCTCAACCAGTTGTTGGAGCAATGTATGTAGGACTATTTGGTTTAATTGCAGCAGTTGGACTAAATAACCTTCAATATGTCAACCTTAATAATGCAAGAAACCTCTTTATTCTTGGACTTGCTCTCTTTGGTGGTTTATCATTCCCACAAGCAGTAAGTTCAATTCGTGATAACTTCTCAAAGAAACTTGCAGAATCTGGTGCAACTTTTGGTACTGTTCTCGGTCTTATTATTTTCACAATTTTCTCAACACCAATGGCTGTTGCTGCAATAACTGGAATAGTACTTGATAATTTACTACCAGGTGCAACAAGAGATGAAAGAGGATTTACGTATTGGGAAAGAGAAGCAACTGAAGAGGCTTGGCAGAAGGCTGAGGCTGAATGGGCTAAGATGAAAGAAGGAGAAGAAAGAAAACTTTCTGGATTTGAAGCATCTCAATAAAGGAATTTAAGTTTTAAAGGCAGGGAAACTTTCCCTGCCTTTTT
>JBAMLT010000034.1:44989-48599 GCA_039793425.1 Caldisericota bacterium | reverse complement strand
TTTTATTTTAGGAGGCAATTTTGGATAAAAAATTAAGGAATCTTTTTACAGTTCTTATTATAATTTTTTCTATCTTGACAGTAATATTTATTTTTACGGCTGGTACTGATAAATCAATATTCAGAAAATTTACTGATAATATTTTAATTGATATTATTGCAGCAGTTGTTTGTGGTGCAGCAGTTATGTTTATTAGTTTTTATTATTCAATGATAACAGAAACTCAAGTTTTTGACGAGATAGTTAGACTTAATTTAAAAAAAATAATTAGGTTAAAAGAAAAAGGATGGAGTGATGAAAAAATCGCAAAAGACCTTGCTTATGCAATGAATTTAAAGAAAGGTTTCAGACATAATTATGCAGTAAGAAAATTTGTTTTACTTTTAAGTAATATTGATAAGATAAAAGAGAAAGAAAAAAATGGATAACCTTTATTATTTTCTTTTTGCTTTTATTTTTATTGGATTTTTAGTTTTTTACAATTGGCTTAAACAATCAAATTTCAAAAGAGAGATTTCAAAATTCAATAAAGAAGATATTCTAATGCATACATATGGTGTTTATTATTATGGAGTTGAATCTGAAAAAGGAAAATTACTTAATTCTCAGGGGCTTATGATTTTACTTAAAAATGGTTTATATTATAAAGGTAGTTTAGATAGAAAAGAACTTTTTATTCCAGAAGGTAAATTACTATCCATAGTGATAACAAATCACCACAAGGGTGAACCTACATATAGAGAGTGTCTTGCTTTTTATTTTGAAAATTCAAATGGTGAAGTTGATAGGGCTGCTTTTTCAATTCCACATCCTGAAATTTGGGTTAATAGAATAAGAGATGCTCTTGCTAAAGATAAAAAAATTGTTATAAAAAAAGAAATTTTAGAGGTTTGATTATCTATTTATTGTTGACAATTTAACAATTTTTAACTAAAATAAAATTATAAGAAATTTTTAAAGAGGAGTAGAGTATGGAGAAGAAAGAGAGTAGAGAAATTGAGTTTTCTTTGGATGTGAGCAGGTTAGGAAAGGCTGCGCTTCTTCTTTCAATGTCATCTGATGATGAAGAAGACGAAATTAAAAGAAAAATTTTAGAAAAAACAAATTATAAAATTGGAGTCACAAGAGTCGCTGGTTTTGCATCAGAAATTAGAAGAAAATTTGCACCTGCTATTCTTGGTGCTGCCTTAAATTGTAATGTGATAAACAAAACAACGCCAGAGGTTCATGCTCTTCTTCATGCATCCCTTGAAGCATTAAATTCAATAATTCATAGTGAATCACTTGATTCTTCACTTTCCTTAAAAGTATCTGTTGTGTCTGATGGCAAATGGATATGTGTTGGAATTTTTGGTGATTCTGCTTTTTATCCTATAACAAATCATGAAAAGAGTGCAATAGGAGTAATGCACATAAGATAAAAAAAGAGGTAATTTTGAAGAATGATTTTGAAGAGAAAAACTTATTAATTTCATTTGGAGATAAAATCTCTTTAGGAGAATATATTATTCATTCAAAATTTAAAAATTCCATTAATTTCTCTAATAAAGAGAAATTAATCACTTTAGGAAATAGGAATATTGGGTCAGGACCATCTAATATAATTTTTGATAAAAAAGATTTTGAAAGTATAAATAAAATTACTATTTTTGAAAATTTATTTTATATTAATGATGAAGAGTTTAAAATAGAAAAAGAAAAAATATATTCATCCAATCTTAAGATATCTAATTTTGATATTCAAATATTTAATAATAATTTACAAATTTTTGAAAAATATTTAAAGATTTTTAGTAAAAATAAAGGTCTTATTCCATTGATAGATAGTGACTTAGAAAAAACTGAAAATTTAATTAATAATTTTATTAAAAGAATTCATGAAGGAATGAAAATTCTATTTGATGAAGATATAGTTAAAGGAATAAAATTGATTAAAGGTGTAGGAATTGGTTTAACTCCAAGTGGGGATGATTTTATCTATGGAGTTCTTGCAGGACTTACAGTTCTTGAGATAATTAAAAAAGAAAATAATTTTTATTTAAAAAAATTGATATATGAAAACGCAAAGGGGGATAATTTAATCTCAAATAATTTTCTTTATTATGCAAGCGAGGGTCTGTTTTTTGAAAAAACAAAAAAGTTGATTTTGTCAATCTTTTTTGGGAGCGAGAGAGAGATTGTAGATTCAACTATGTCCATACTCCAGATTGGTGAAACATCTGGAGTTGATTTCAGTACAGGTTTATTAATAACCATCAAAAAAGGAGGCTTAAATGGCAGTAAAAGGTTTAATTAAAAGTGGTGAATATTTTGATTCTGTTACTCTTATGCTTGTATCAAAAGATGCTTCTACTCTACCTGGAGTAATTGAGGCTGCTGTAATTATGGGAACTAAAGAAAATAAATCAATACTTGAATCTTCTGGTATGTTACTTCCAGAATTTATGAATGCAAAGGATTCAGATCTTTTAATAGTAGTAAAAAGTGCTGATGAAAAAACTGCTGAAGAAAATGTAAAGAAAATTGAAGAACTTCTTAAAAAGAGTAAACAGAAAAGTATGGAAGGTGCAGAGTTCTTACCAAAAAGTATTGATGGTGCTCTTCAAATAATGCCAGATGCAAATATGGTAATAGTTTCTGTTGCTGGAAGATATGCTGCAGATGTTGCAATGGATGCTCTTAAAAAAGGGCTACATGTTATGATATTCTCTGACAATGTTCCAAAAGAAAAGGCAATTGAAGTTAAAAAATATGGATATGAGCATGACCTCCTTGTTATGGGACCAGATTGTGGAACAGCAATAATAAATGGTGCACCACTTGGATTTGCAAATGTTGTTAATAGAGGAGATATTGGAATTGTTTCTGCAGCAGGAACTGGTCTTCAGGAAGTTAGTTCAATGATTTCAAATCATGGAGCAGGAATATCACAAGGTATTGGAACAGGCGGAATTGATGTAAAAAAAGAATATGGTGCTTATTCTTTTATGAAAGGAATTGAGGCATTAAGAGATGATCCTGAAACAAAAGTTATAGTTTTAATCTCAAAGCCACCACATCCTGAAATTTTAGAAAAAATAGGAAATTTAACAAGAAACATTAAAAAACCAATAGTTGGGATTCTTCTTGGTGCTGATCCTGAACTTGTTAAATCAATTGGTGCAATTCCAGCAAAAAATCTTGAAGAAGGTTCTCTTCTTGCTGTAAGTTTATCAAAAGGAGTTTCAATGGATAGTTTTAAAAAAGAACTTCAGGAAAGAGAAAATGAAATAGTTAAACTGGCGAATGAACTTTCAAAGAGATTAAAACCAGAGCAGAAATATCTTAGAGCATTTTTCCAGGGAGGTACCTTAACTTATGAAATTCAAGTTATATTGAAAGATTTTATTGGATATGTAAATTCTAATGTTCCACTTGATGAAAAATTTAAACTTAAAGATTCATGGAAAAGCGAAGGCCACACTGTAATTGATTTTGGAGAAGATGAATTTACAGTTGGAAGACCACATCCACAGATAGATTTTAGTTTAAGAAACAAAAGAGTAATTGAGGAGAGTAAACTTCCAGATGTTGCAATTTTCTATCTTGATGTAGTAATAGGATATGGAAC
>JBAMLT010000034.1:0-44889 GCA_039793425.1 Caldisericota bacterium | reverse complement strand
GATCTTTTCAAAAAAGAACTTAAAGTTATAAATGTTGGTTTAGTTTCTTTTAAAGAGAGTTTAGAAAAAGAAGGATTTAAGGTTATTCATCTTGATTGGAGACCTCCTGCAGGAGGAGATGAAGAAGCCCTTAATGCTCTTAAGAAACTTATGGGCATGGGCAAATAAGGAGTTTATATGAATACGAATGAATTTTTAGATTTAATGAGTAAGGTAAAAATATATGATCTTACTCAACCTTTAAGTGTCCATACACCACCATGGCCAAGTTATGTTCCACTTTCAGTTCAATATTTTAAAAGAATCGCTGGTGCACATATGGGTCAAGGAGCAAATGGACAGATAATAACAACCAGTCATCATGTTGGTACCCATATGGATGGTGAGATACATTTCTATGGATATGGTAGATCAATAGGTCAGGTGCCAATCAATGAATGGATAGGACCTGGTGTTGTTGTCGATATCTCAAAAGAAGTTTCTGATTATGATCTATATTTTCCTGAAATGCTTACAAGTAAGGTTGAGATAAAAAAGGGTGACATTTTAATAATTAATACAGGTTATCACAAGTACGCTTGGTATGAACCTGATGCTGATGAGGTTAGATATTTTGTTAAACACCCTGGACCTGGACCTGGCTTTGATAAATGGGCTTTAGAAATGAAGATAAAGTGGATAGGAGTTGATTGTGGAAGCGCAGACCATCCAATGAATACAATAATAAGAAACTGGCACCCAAAAGCTTTTATTGAAGCAGAGAAAAAACTTAAAGAAAAATATGGAAAAACATGGGATGAAATGATGCCACCTGAAGAATTTTATCAGATTATGCACCTTAAACTTTTTCCAAAAGGCCTTGTTCATGCAGAAAATTTAGGTGGAGAGATTGATAAGGTAAGTAATAAAAGATTATGGATCGGTTGTTTTCCATTGAAGGGTATGGAGTTTGAATCTTCAATGTGTAGAATTATCGCTATTGAACCATAAATATAAACAAAGGAGGTTAAAAAATGGTTGACATTGAAAAAGCAAATCAAGAAGCATTGAAGAGGCTTCTTGATGCAAAGCCAGTTTGGGTAGATGTTCAAAAGGCTATTGACATCATTCCAGGTATGAAAAAAAATCTTTTCCTTCATGCAGGACCACCTGTTACCTGGGATAGAATGAGTGGACCTCAAAGAGGAGCAACAATTGGTGCTTTAATTTATGAAGGAATGGCAAAAACTCCGGAAGAAGCGGAAAAAATTGCAGCATCGGGTGAAATAGAGTTTGAACCATGCCACCATCATAATGCTGCAGCACCAATGGCAGGTTTAATATGTCCTTCAATGCCAGTAATTGTTGTTGAAAATGAAACATTTGGAAACAGAGCATTTTGTAATTTAAGTGAAGGTATTGGGAAAGTTTTAAGAATGGGTGCATACTCTGAGGATGTAATTGCAAGGCTTAAATGGATGGAAAATGTTTTCTTTCCAGTTTTACAAAAAGCAATAAAAAAAGCAGGAAAAATTGAATTAAAACCAATAAACGCAGAAGCATTAACAATGGGTGATGAACTTCATAATAGAACAAGGGCAGCATCTTACTTACTTTTCTCAAAACTTGTTCCATACCTTCTTGCAACAATGGAGGATCTTAAAAATACAAATGATTCAATATCATTTATTCAGCAAAATATTCATGCATATCTTCCATTCATAATGGCAAGTTCTAAGGCAAGTATTGAACCATGCGAAGGAATTGAAGGAAGCACTATGGTTACTGTTATGGCAAGAAATGGAACTGACTGGGGAATAAGAGTTGCTGGAATGGGTAAGGAATGGTTTACCTGCGAATCACCAATTCCTGATGTCCTTCTTTTCCCAGGCTTTAAGAAAGAGGATGTTGGTCGTGATATTGGAGATAGTTCAATTATGGAGACTATTGGAATAGGTGGGCTTGCAATTGCTTCAGCACCAGCAATTATTAAATTTGTTGGAGGTACAACTCAACTCGCTATAAAGAAAAATCTTGAAATGTATGAAATTACTATTGGTGAAAATAATACATATCAGATTCCATATTTTGATTTCAGAGGTACTCCTACTGGAATTGATATAAGAAAAGTAGTTGAAAAGAATTTAACTCCATTTATTGATACTGGTGTTGCTCATAAAAATCCTGGTGTTGGTCAGGTTGGAGCAGGACTTCTTGATGCACCAATGGAATGCTTTAAAAAGGCATTAATTGCATTTGCAAAAAAATATGCAGGTTAAATTTTTTTAATTTTAAAATAAAAGGAGGTTTAATATGGATAATGAAAAATTTATTGAAACAGTGAGTAAATCAAAACTTTTTGATTTAACTCAACCACTCAGTATTTTTACACCACCATGGCCACATGATAAGGCGCTTGAAGTACATTTCTTCAAGAGAGTAACAGGTGCATTTGGTGGAGGTCAGGGAGCCAATGGTCAAATACTAAACTGGAGTAACACCACAGGAACACATCTTGTTGGTGAAACAGCATATCATTCTGGTGGAAAAGCAATATCAGATGTTTCTCTTAAGGAACTTTCAGGAGAAGGTGTAGTTGTTGATATTTCAGATATGGTATCAGATTATGGAATTATTACTCCTGAAATGATAACAAAGAAAGCGAAAATAAAAGAGGGAGACATTTTAATAATATACACAGGTTATAGTAAATACTCATGGGAAAAGCCAACATCTTCTGAATTTGGATTTTTAGTTAGACATCCAGGTCCAAATATGGAGTTTTTCGAGTGGGCAATGAAGATGAAACTTAAATGGGTTGGAATTGATGCTGGATGTATTGAACACCCTATGAATACACCTATTAGATACTGGCATGCAGGAGAATTTGAAAAGGCAAAAGCAAAATTAAGAAAAGATTATGGTAAAGAGTGGGATGAGATGTTTCCTCCTGATGAATATTATAAACTGATGCATGTTAAAGTTCCAAAATCACATTTACTTTTTGTAGAAAGCATTGGTGGCGATATCACTAAACTTCTAAATCAAAGAGCATGGTTTTTTGCAGGAGCAATTCCATTTATGGAAACAGAAGCTGCTTGGGCAAGAGTTGTTGCATATCAAGCACCAGATGGAATGGATAATGATGAGTTTATCAAAATTATGGAATCTATGGAACAATATGACCTTACTGTTCCATTTTCAGTTAGAACCCCACAATGGTTAAATTACGAACCACTATCAGTAAGGTTCTTCAAGAGAGTGGGTCAACAGCAATTTGGTCTGGGTAGAAATACATCAATCTGTAATGCAAGTATTCATCTTGCAACACATATGGATGGCGAAAAACATTTCTATCCTGCAGGAAGAACAATAGGTGAGACACCACTCGAAGAGTGGGTTGGTCCAGGAGTTATTGCAGACATTTCAAATATGGTAAGCGATGTTAGTGTTTATACTCCAGAAATGATAAAGAAAGTTGTAGATATTAGACCAGGAGATATTTTAATAATTAAGACGGGATGGAATAAATATGGATGGAATTCTCCTGATTCAGATGAATTTAAATATATGGTAAGACACCCAGGACCATCTCCTGATTTTGCTCAATGGGCTTTAGACATGAAGATTAAATGGATTGGAGTTGATGCAGTAAGCGCAGACCATCCAATGAATACAATAATGAGAATTTGGCATCCAAAAACATTCGAAGAGGCAAATAGAAAACTCAAAGAACAATTCGGAAAAGATTGGGATCAGATGTATCCTCTTGATGAATTTTATCAAGTCATGCATATTAAACTTTTCCCAAAACACCTTGTTCATGCTGAGAACCTATCAAAGGATATAGCCAATCTACCAAGTGGTAGATATTATCTTGGCTGCTTCCTTGCAAAGGCTATGGAATCTGAGTCGATGTGGGGAAGATTTATTGCCTGGAAAATGAAATAATTGATTATATAAAGCGGAGGGAGAGTTTTTTCCTTCCGCTTTTTTATTTTAAGGAGGAGTTATGGCAATAGCACACCTATTTGAATATTATAAACCTAAAAATTTAGATGAACTTGTTGAACTTCTTTTTAGATATAAATCTAAAGCAAGAATTTTATCTGGAGGGACTGATCTTATTGTTAGAATAAAAGATGGTTTTGAATTTCCAGAAGTAGTTATAGACATAAAAGGTATTAAAGAACTAAGTGAATTAAAGTTTGATGGTAAAAATCTTTTCATTGGAGCAACTGTAACATTTAATGAAATAATTGAAAATGATATTGTCAAAGAAAAATATCCACTTCTTTGGGAATCAGCAAAAAGTGTTGCTTCAATGGGGATAAGAAACAGAGCAACCTTAGCAGGGAATATTTGTTCAGCAGTTCCATCTCTTGATTCAGGACCCTCGCTTCTTATATATGAAGCAGAAGTTATTTTAAGAAGTAAAGAAGGCGAAAGAAAAGTTAATATGAATGAATTTTTCTTAGGCCCGAGGAAAACTGTTTTGAAAGAAGATGAGTTTGTTTATGGTGTTAATGTTCCTTTGCCAAATAAAAAGAATGGTTCAAGTTATGTTAAACTTGGTAGATATAATGGGGAAGACCTTGCTCAGGTTGGACTTGGAATTCTTGTTCTTGAAGGAAATGAATATAGAATCGCTCATTGTGCTGTAGGTCCAGTTGCGGCAAGAGCAAGAAAAATTGAAAAACTTTTAAATGGTAAACCATTGAGTGATTCATTGATAGAAGATGCTAAAAAACTTATTGAAGAAGAAATTTCCCCTATAACAGATGTTAGAGCAACCAAAGAATACAGAATTCATATGGCAAAAGTAATGCTTGAAAGAGGTCTTAAGGCTGCAGTTGATAGAATGAATGGAAAAGGCACCCCTTATGGTGAGAAGTTAATTTAGGAGGAAAAAAATGAATAAAATTTCCTTTATGTTGAATGGAGAAAAAGTTAGTTTATATGTTGAACCAAATGATCTTCTACTTGATGTACTAAGGGATAAACTTGGAGATAAATCACCAAAATATGGCTGTGGAAGAGGAGATTGCGGGACCTGTACAGTTCTTCTTAATGGAAAATCTGTTAGAAGTTGTTTGATTCTTGCAGTTGAAGTTGATGGGCAGGAAATTATGACGCTTGAGGGACTTTCAAAAAATGGATTAACAGATCTACAAAAATATTTTATTAAACATAGTTCATTTCAATGTGGTTTTTGTGCACCGGGTATGATTGTATCTTTAGAAGAATTTTTAAAGAAAAATCCAAAACCTGATGAAGAGGAAGTAAAAGAGGCAATTTCTGGAAATCTATGTAGATGTACAGGTTATGTTCCAATAATTAGAGCAGTTATGGATTATGTAAAAAATAGAGGAGGTTAAAGATGGAGGAATTAAAATTTGTTGGAAAAGAAATACAAAGAATTGATGAAAAGGAAAAGATTACAGGTGCTGCAAGATATGTTGATGATATAAATTTTGGTCCTGATCTTCTATATGCTGAGATAGTTGAAAGCCCACATCCACATGCTTTAATTAAAAAAATAGATACAAGTGAAGCAGAAAAGGTTGAAGGAGTTGTTAAAGTTGTTACTGGTAAAGATTTTCCATATAAATTTGGTCTTTACATGAAAGATAGATACATTTTTGCTCAGGATAGAGTTAGATTCATTGGAGAACAGGTCGCTGCAGTTGTTGCAAGAGATCCAAAAATTGCTCAAAAGGCAGCAAAACTTGTAAAGGTTGAATATGAACCACTTCCTACAGTTTTTGATCCACTTGAAGCAATTAAAGAAGGGGCACCAATTATCCATCCAGAACTTGGTCAATATTCTCATGTTCCATGGTTTTTCCCAAAAGGAGGATCAAATATTGCACATCATAGAAAGGTTAGAAGAGGAGATATAGAAAAAGGTTTTAAAGAGGCAGATTATGTTTTTGAAGATACTTATAAAATTCCAAGATTTGCTCATTGTTGTATGGAGACACATATATCTGTTGGATATTATGATTTGTCTGGAAGATTGACATTATATAACTCATCACAATCACCACATGTTCAAAAAAGTTTAATTGCTGATGCTTTATCTGCACTCGGAATCTCTGAAAAAGATGTAAGGGTAATAACTCCATATGTTGGTGGTGGTTTTGGAGGAAAAGCAGGAGTTACAATGGAGGTAATTGCTGCTGCTCTTGCAGTTGCTTGTAAAGGTCATCCAGTAAAAGTTAGATGGAGGAGAGATCAGGAATTTTATAACACATATATGAGGCAGCAGGTTATTTCGAAATTAAAAGTTGGAGTTAAAAAAGATGGAACAATTACTGCATTTCAAATTGAAAACTTTTGGGACGCTGGTCCATATGTTGAATATGGCGCAAATGTCGTTAATGCTTCAGGTCTTTCTGCAACAGGTCCATATAGAATTCCAAATATAAAAATAGATTCTTATTGTATTTATACAAATCTTCCAGCAGCAGGACCATATAGAGGTTTTGGATATTCAGAAATGTTATTTTCAGTTGAATCACATATGACAAGAGTTGCAAAAGCAATTGGTATGGACCCAGTTGAATTCAGAAGGAAGAATGCAATAAGAGAAGGAGATCCACTAGCTTATGGAGCACCAATGAATCCAAATGGACTTCTTGAATCAATTGATAAAGTTAGTGAGGAAATTGAATGGGGTAAAAAAGAGGAATCAAAAGATCCAAACAAAGCAATTGGAAAAGGATTTGCAATTTTCTGGAAAGCACCAGCAATGCCGCCAAATGTTTCAACAACAGCATTCTTAAAATTTAGTGGAGATGGAAGTGTTAATATTCTTGTTTCTGGAATGGAGATAGGACAAGGTTATCTTACAGCAATGGCACAAATTGCAGCAGAAATTTTAACCATTCCTGTTGAAAAAATTAGAGTTGAACTTCCAGATACAGATAGAAATCCATATCATTGGCAAACAGTTGCATCTCATGTTACATGGGCAAGTGGCAACGCCGTAAAGAGAGCAGCAATTGAAGCAAGAGAGAAGATTTTTGATGTAGTATCTCGTGCATATTACTTTAATAAAGATTCACTTTATCTTGAAAATGGAAAGGTAAAATGCAAGACAAAACCTGATTTTGAATTAGACCTTAAAGATTTCGTAATTAATGGAATAATGAAAGAAGACGGATACTATGTAGGGCAAAATATTGTTGCAAGCGGGCAATTTTTTGTAGAATTTGCATCTGCTCTCCAGGATCCTGAAACAAGTCAAGGTGGGCACCCAAATGTTCATTATACAGTTGGTGCTGCTGCTATAAAACTTGAAGTTGATAAACAAACTGGAAAAATAAGGATTCTTAAAGTAGTAGAAGCAATAGATTGTGGTAAAGCAATAAATCCTGTTAATGTAAAAGATCAGATGATTGGAGGTCTTTTACAAGGCCTTGCAACTGCTCTTTATGAAGATATGAGATTTGATAAAAATGGAAAGATACTAAATCCAAATTTCACTGATTATAAGATTCCTACATCACTTGATATTCCAGAGGAAGTTGTACCAATAATTGTTGAAGTTCCTCAACCTGATGGACCATATGGAGCAAGAGGAATGGCAGAACATCCAATGATTCCTGCTGCACCAATGGTTGCAGATGCTGTTGAGGATGCAGTTGGTGTAAGAATTAAGGCTCTTCCTGTAACAGCAGAGAAAATTGCACTTGCACTTGCAAAAGGAGAAAAAGAGCCAGATTATTACTGGCATATAATGAAGTAAATATAAGGGGGCACCTAGCCCCCTTTTTTATTTTAAAAAATATTATGGAAAAGCCAAAAGTAATTATTGAACTTTATCTTGCATCTCCTCCAACATTTAAATGTAAGGAGATGCTAAAAATCTCCGAAGAAGTTAGTAAAGAATTCCCTGATAGAGTAATTATTAGAATATATTATAAAGGACAACCAATTCCAGAAGATTCATCTCCTGGTTTTAGAGCAAGTTTAAAATCTATAGGAATTCCAACAATTTTTATTGATGGAACCTGGATTGCATCAACAAATCCACCTCCTTATGGAAAAGTTAGAGATTTTGTTCAAGAACACATAAAAATGATTGATGAATATTTTGAGAAAAATGTCGGAAATTAAATTTTATTGTCCAATATGTGGTAGTGAACTTATTCAAAAAGAGGGGATTTATAGTTGTATTTATTGTGGGAAAGAAGAGAAGGGAGATTACATTTGTCCTAATGGACATTATATATGTGAAGATTGTAGAATTTTGAATCAGGAAGAGATAACCATAAAATTTTTAAATTATACAAAAGAGAAAGATATTTTAAAAAACTTAAATCTTCTTTTGAAGCATCCATCTTTTAACATTTTTGGGAAAGAACACCATTTTATTCTTGGTCCAGTTGTTTTAACATCATTAAAAAATCAGGGAAAATTAAATTGGGATACAAGAAGAAATGTTGCATTAATTAAAAGAACCTCTTTTATACCGTATGGAGTTTGTGGAACAATTGGAACATGTGGAGTTTGTTCAAGTGTTGGAGCAACTCTTTCAACTCTACTTAAAGCAACTTATTTAAGCGATAAAGAAAGAAGCATTGTTTTAAAAGCAACTGGAGAGTGTTTAGAAGAGTTAGCAAAAAGAGGGGGACCAAGATGTTGTAAAGAATCGATTTATGTTGGTTTAAAAACTTTAGAAAAATATTTTAAAGAACTTTTCAATATTGATTTGGGTATACCTCAGAAAATTAAATGTGAATTTAGCGAAAGAAACAAAGAGTGCAAAAAAGAGAGATGTGAATTTTATGGGGGAGAAGTTTAGATTAATAATAGATAAAATTTTTGATCCTGCAAAACATTATGCTCTTGAAGAAGCGATGATGAGATTGATGGATGAAGATGCTTTATATCCAAACACATTAAGATTAAGAAGAGTAAAAAAGAGTGCTTTAATTGGTTTTTTTGAAAATCCTAATGACACAATTAATTTAGATTTTGCGATTAAAAATAAAGTAAAAATAGTAAGAAGACATAACCCAGGTGGAACAATTTATCAGGATCTTGGAAGTTTTATGTTTACAACTCTTTATAGAGATGGAAGATTTCTATCAAATTTGAGTGAGGAAGAGACATATCAGGAATTTGGGGATTTAATAATAAAATTTTTGAGTAAATTTGGTATTAAGGGAGAAAGAAGGGGTCTAAATGATGTTGTTGTAAATGATAGAAAAATATTTGGTTCTTCTTTTATAAAAATTGGTGATGCTATCTCATATACAGGGACAATTCTTGTTAACATGGATTTAGATTTTTTATCAAAACTTATAAAATTTAATAAGATAAAATACATTGATAAAAAATTCTATAATATTAAAGATTCACTAACAACTATATCAAGAGAGTTAAATAAAAAA
This sequence comes from Caldisericota bacterium, assembly GCA_039793425.1. Lineage (GTDB taxonomy): Bacteria > Caldisericota > Caldisericia > B22-G15 > B22-G15 > JAAYUH01. The sequence goes on along the minus strand of JBAMLT010000034.1, from coordinate 35,506 downwards.
ATATATATTAAAGATGCATTTGATAAATTTATAGAAGCATTCAAAGAAAAATTTGATATTGAAGTAATAAAAGGAAAATTAGTAGAGAATGAAATTAAATTAATGAGAAAATTATATTTTGAAAAATATAATAAAATAGATTGGACATTTAGTGAAAAAAAAGAATATGAAGAAATTTATACAAAAAAAATAAAAAGTGGATTAATAATATTAAGGGGAAAGTTCGAAGAAAAAATTTATGAAATAAAAATTTATGGAGATTTTTTAATTTCTGAAAGAGAAAAAATTTCTATTATAGAAAGTAATTTAAAAGGTAAAACTTTTGATAAAGGAATTAAATTTATAAAAAATTTGAATTTAAATGAAGATTTAAAGATAGGATTGATAGAATTATTAAATGGTATAAAAAAGGAAAAAGGGGGCCAAAGGCCCCCTTTAATTAATTAGACTAATTATTAAATCTCAAGTTTTTCTGGAACTATTAACTTTTCATTTTTCTTGATTAAATCTTCTGGTGCTTCTTTAAAGAAACCTCTCATAACTTGTTGAAGGTATTGATCTCTTACTTCTTCTTCCCATTGTTTTCTTGAGAGATAGTAAATCTTTGCTCCACCAAGTTCATGTTGATAATCTGGCCATGGATATGTTGGAAGTGCCATTCTAAGTCCACCTAACACCCAACCATTATAACTTTCAAATGTTGCCCAGAACTCTTGTTGATTGCAAATTTCAAAAGCATACCAAGCCTTTGAATAAAAAAGTACTGCACCTGCATTAATTTGTCTTTCGAAAGTCATTGTGTGTAAACTTATATTTATGTCTTCATTCATAAGTCGTCCATTTGCAATTCCAAGAAGTTTACCTTCATGAAGTCCAATGAAGAAATATTCATCTTTCATTCTCTTTCTTTTAATTGCAAGTAGTTCTGCAAAAACTCTTGCACCAACAATATCGTAATAGTCGTATTCGGCATCAAGAGTTAATTTAAGAAAATTAAGAACTGGATCAATTTCCTCATCTTTAATAGGTCTTATTAATACCTGAAAAATATTTCCCTCTTTATTCTTAATCTCAGTGTAATACGGCTTCATTACAGGTACATTTAATGGCGCTTGTAACATTCCCTCAAGCCACTCAGCATCAAAAGTGTACTCAGCTTTTCTTAACTTTGTTGGAATTTGTTTTTTCACGTGAAACCTCCTTAAAAATTATTTGATATAAAAATTTTATCATTTAAATTAATTATGTCAATTTAAAAATTTGTTATAAATATAACACATAAATTTTTATTAATTTTAAAAATTATATTAATAATAAAGAGTTTCTCTGGTCTTGACATAAGAGTTTATATTTATTAAAATACTAAAGGCAACAAAAAACTACGAAAGGAAGGTGGCCTATGGGGGTATCACCTAACGAGATAGGCATAGAATGGGAAAAGGTTTATGCTGAAAGAGCAAAAGGGATGAGGGCATCAGAAATAAGAGAACTTCTTAAAGTAGCAAAACAACCAGGAGTAATTTCTTTAGCAGGAGGTTTTCCAGATCCAACTCTTTTTCCAGTAAATGAAATAAAAGAAGTTACTGATTTTGTATTATTAAATGAAGGATCTGATGCTCTTCAATATGGAGTAACTGAGGGTTTAAAACAACTAAGAGAGATTCTTGTTGAAAGAATGAGAAAAGAAGGAGCAGATATTGGTCTTGATAATTTGATAATTACTACGGCATCACAACAGGGATTGGATTTAATAGCAAAAATTTTCATCAATCCAAAAGATACAATAATTGTTGAATCACCATCATATCTTGGTGCTCTGCAGGCATTCAATGCTTTTGAAGCAGAATTTGTTGATATAAGAATAAATAAAGATGGTATGGATACAGATATTCTTGAAGATACTCTAAAAGATTTAATATTCAAAAAAAGAATAAAACCAAAATTTATTTATACTGTACCTAATTTTCATAATCCAGCAGGTGTAACTTTATCTTTAGAAAGAAGAAAGAGATTAGTTGAACTTTCAGAAAAATATCAGGTGCCTATTATTGAAGATGATCCTTATGGTGAGGTGAGATTTGAAGGTGAAGCACTACCTCCATTGATATCATTGGATAGAAGTCATGTTATAACTCTAAGAACATTTTCGAAAATTTTATCTCCAGGATTAAGACTTGGATGGATAGTTGGAGATCCAGAGGTAGTAAGAAAAATAGTTATTGCAAAACAGGCAGCCGATTTATGTTCACCTTCAATAACCCAGAATATTGTCTATCATTTTTTAAAGAAAGGCTATCTTGAACCATATCTTGAAAAGGTTAGGGTTGAATATAAAAAGAAGAGAGACCTTATGATCGAAAGTATGGAAAAATATTTCCCTGAAGAAGTGAAATTTACTAAACCAGAAGGTGGCTTGTTTATCTGGGCTTCCTGTCCAAAATCAATAAATACTGAAGAACTTTTCTTTGAAGCAATTCAGGAAAAAGTTGCATATGTTATTGGGGCTTCCTTTTATGCTCATAGAGACATACATAACTGTATGAGATTGAATTTTTCTCTTCCATCACATGAACAGATAGAAGAGGGTATAAAGAGATTAGGTAACCTTCTTAAGAAAAAAATAGGTAAGTAAATTAATTTAATCATAGACAAGGAGAAAGGAAAGTCTCTTTCTCCTTTCCTCTTTTTTAAATTACAAATCATTTCATTTCACAGAAATTTTTATTAAAATTAGGTTGATATGATAAAAAGAATATTATTAATGAATCCTCCTTATGGAATGTTTCAAAGAGGAGAAGAGAGATGCCAAGCAGATGTTGAAGGAGGTAGTGCAATATCTTTAAGGCCACCAAATAATCTTGGTTATATAGCATCAATATTGAAAAATCTTGGGAAAGAGGTTGTGATTAGAGATTACCCAGTAGAAAAAGATAAGGATTTTATAAAAGATCTAAAAAATTATAATTTTGATCTAATTCTAATGAGCATAACAACTGGAACTATAGAAGAAGATTTAAAGTTTTTTAAAACTACTAAAAATTTTAATAAAAATATAATAACGATTGCTGAAGGTGCACATTTTATAACAGCACCAATAGAATCTTTTAAAAGCGAGATTTTTAAATATTTAGATTTTGCATTTTTTGGTGAGAGTGAATATGTTGTTAAAGAATTTATAAATAGTTATGAGAATAATAAAAGTTTATCTCAAGTTAAAGGATTAATTTATAAAGATAATGGTGAATGGATAAAGAATGAGAAGCCACCTTTTATTGAAAACCTTGATTTTTTACCTTTTCCTGCAAGAGATCTAATGAGAAATGATTTATATAAAAATCCTGATACAGATAAACCAATGGCAACTATTCAAACATCGCGAGGATGTCCTGGAAATTGTATATATTGTCTTGCCCCAATTGTTTCAGGAAAAAATTTAAGAAAAAGAAGTCCAAAAAATATTGTTGATGAAATAGAAGAATGTATAAATAAATATAAAATAGATAATTTCTTTTTAAGGGCAGATACATTTACAATTGATAAAGATTGGGTCATTGAAATTTCAAATGAAATAATTAAAAGAAATTTAAAAATTGTTTGGGTTGCAAATTCAAGAGTTAAACCAATTGATGAAGAGATGCTAATATGGATGAAAAGATCTGGATGTTACCTAATTGCATTTGGACTTGAATCTGGAAGTGAAAAAAGTTTAAAGTTGATGAAAAAAGGTGTAACAGTTGAAGATAATATAAATGCAGTTAAACTTGCAAAAAAACTTGGATTTAAAGTTTATTCATTCTTCATAATTGGCTTTCCTTGGGAAGATAGAGAAGATATTTTAAAAACAATTGAACTTTCAAAAAAACTTCCCTCAGATTTTGTTGAATTCCATATAGCAACTCCTTACTATGGAACAGAACTTTATGATATTATGAAAAAAGAAAATTTACTTGATAATAATCCTGAGGGTCATAATTATTTTTCTAATCCAGTTGGAGGAACGAAATATTTAACAAGAGAAGAGATTATAAATTTAAGAAAAAAAGCCCTACTTTCCTTTTATTTAAGACCAAATTTTATTTTAAAAACACTTTTAACACAGAATCCTAAAACCATTAAGAATTATATTAAATATGGTTTCAAATTAATAAAAAATAATCTATTTTAATAAATACTCGGAAGTTTTATATTTTTTTCTTTAGCAAAATTTACTGCTTCTTCATATCCAGCATCAGAATGTCTTACAACTCCTATACCAGGATCATTTGTTAAAACAAGTTTAAGTTTTATATCTGAAAGTTCAGAGCCATCAGCAACTATAACCATACCCGCATGTATTGAATAACCAATCCCAACTCCGCCACCATGATGAACTGATACCCAAGTTGCTCCTGAAATTGCATTTAATAGACCATTTAAGATTGGCCAATCTGCTATGGCATCGGATCCATCTTTCATACCTTCTGTTTCTCTATTTGGTGATGCAACTGATCCAGTATCAAGATGGTCTCTTCCTATAACAATTGGTGCTGATATTTTTCCTTTTTTGACAAGGTCATTTATTAAAAGACCAAATTTATCTCTTTCGCCATAACCAAGCCAGCATATTCTTGCAGGAAGACCCTGAAATTTAACTTTTTTCTGTGCTAAATCTATCCATCTAACGAGATGCTCATCATATGAAAATTCCTTTTTTACAATTTCATCTGTTATATATATATCATTTGGATCTCCAGAGAGTGCAACCCATCTAAAAGGGCCTTTACCTACAAAGAAAAGTGGTCTTATATATTCCTGAATAAAACCAGGAAATGAATAAGCATCTTTATATCCTGCCTTTGATGCTTGACCTCTAATATTGTTTCCATAATCAAACACAACTGCTCCCTTTTTTTGAAATTCTATCATTGCTTCAACATGTTTTACTATAGATTCATACGAAAGTTTAATATATTCTTCAGGTTTATCTTTTCTAAGTTTAAGAGCATTTTCATATTCAATTTGATAAGGTACATATCCATTTAATTCATCATGAGCAGAAGTTTGATCTGTAACAACATCTGGTATAATACCTCTTTTAAGAAGTTCACTATAAAGTGTAACAGCATTCACATTAACTCCAATGGATCTTGGGATTCCTTTGTTCTTTGCTTCATTCATCAATTTAACAGCCTCATCAATTGAATCTACTGCATATTCAAGATATCCTGTTTTAATTCTTCTTTCAATTCTATTTTTATCAACTTCAGCGATTATACATATACCATCATTCATTGTTATTGCTAAAGGTTGTGCTCCTCCCATACCTCCAAGACCTGCTGATAAAACAAATTTACCTTTAAGAGTTCCTCCAAAATGTTTATTTGCAACTGCTGCAAATGTTTCATATGTTCCTTGAAGAATACCTTGAGTTCCAATATAAATCCAACTTCCTGCTGTCATCTGTCCATACATTGTAAGACCTAATGCTTCTAATCTTCTGAATTCATCCCAAGTTGCCCATTTTGGCACAATCATCGCATTTGAAATCAATACTCTTGGTGCAAATTCATTGGTCTTAAAAATTCCAACAGGTTTTCCTGATTGAATTAATAAAGTTTCATCATTTTCAAGCGATTTTAAAGCCTTTATAATATTTTCAAAGGCATTCCAGTTTCTTGCTGCTTTTCCTGTTCCACCATAGACGATCAGTTCTTCAGGTTTTTCTGCGACATCTGGATCAAGATTATTCATAAGCATTCTTAAAGCAGCCTCTTGTCCCCAACCTTTTGTATTTAAATCCTTTCCTCTTGGCGCTCTAATTTCATTCGTCATAAAACTCACTCCTTTCTAAGGGAAAATTACATCAATATGGTGTCTGACACCATATTGATGTTTTTATAAGAGGATGGATAATTCTTTCGATGCATTTTTAATAGATAATCTTATTAATCCAAGATTTATCTCTTTTCTTGTAAGTAAAGCAAGAAAAACCTCTTCAACTCTTTTTATAAAAAGCGTACCATTATCAGCTTCAAGCATGGCAATTTCAAGATCTCCTAAATTTGTTGTATTGAGTATGGATCTTGAATTTCTAAAAACTGATGCACAGAGACCAGATATTGCTTCAGGATCAATATTTGATTCAACTATAGAGTTTATCAATAAACCATCGGATTCAACTATCATTACACCAATTACTCCTTGAATTGATTTTAATTTTCTAAGTATCTCCTCCATTTATCCTCCTTTGTAACTTTCACCAAAATGGATTGAAAAATCTATTAAATCTAAACCATCAATTTTTCCATCCATATTAAAATCACATATAGATTTATAGTCGTTATCTAAATAATAAGAACCAAAAGATTTTGCAAATTCAATTAAATCATTTCCATCAACAATTCTATCTTCATTAATATCATATTTTGAATAGTTCCTTTTAATAATTATAATATTTTCTGATTCAATAAGGTCATAAAAGTTATTATCATTTATAACAATTCCTCTCAATAAAATTTTTGTTTCTCCAACACTTTTGCCAAAAAATAGAATTGAGAATAGATTGAGATTCATAACTTTATCTATTTTAAACAAAATTTTATTATCTTGAATGAAGTTATAATATAAAGAGTTTTCACCTTCGATTTTTAAAAATTTTAATATGTTATTATCAAATTCTATTGAACCTTTAATATTATTAATTTTATCCGTTGAATTAAATGATATTTTAAAAAGTTCTCCTTCTTTTGATGAGATACTATTTGATTTTATAATTTTTTTTTCTGTCTTTAAACTTGAAGTTGGATCTCCAAAAATATTAAAAACATATAAATTTGCAAAACTTTCTTCTATCTGGATTGGATTTATAAAGTTTTCAAAATAAAACTCTTTTGCTCTGTTTAAAGAGTAGGAAACTCCATTTTCATCTTTAAGACTATCCGAAAAGAAATACATTATGCTTTGTAGCCATCCATCATAATAATCTTCCCAATCTATTCCATAATATGCAGTATCAGTTGATGCAATAACAGAGATTGAATAGTCTTTTATAAATGAATAAGCAAGAGAATTTTCAATTCCTTTCATATTATCGCATGAACCCATAAAAACAATTGAAGGATAATCTTTATTAAAAGAAGTTATAGAATCTACGTCAACAAATTTTATCTCTTTTGCTTCATTTTCATCAAAAAGGCCGTTTTTATTTAAATCTTCAAACCAAACTTTTCTAAATGTTGCATTTATATAACCATGACCTTGCCATAGAATAACGCTTGGTTTTAAACTATTTTGATAATTTATAAAATTTTCATAAGTTAAAGGAATGTTTGATGCATCAGATTTTTTAACTCCTTCTCTTTCGGTAAGAAGAATATTTGCGAAGCCTTTAATTCCAAATGTACTTTCAAAAATTGTTTTTAAAGATTTTCCTCCGTCTGTAAATGGGATATAGGATGTATCAAAGTTCCAAATTGCTCCTAATGAAAGAACACTCTTTTTAGATTCGAGTTTTTCAAAAGAGATTGTTCTTTCAAGAACAGTTTTAACATAATTAATATCACTTGATGGAATTCTTCCTATTTCTATTTCTGAATAAAAATCAATTTTATCATCAATTGGTTCACCAAATTTTCCATCTTTATCTAAATCAATATCACTTGTTAATTCACCATAGAAAAAATCAGATAGAACAGACCGGTCTTTATATGGATAGACTTTAAAATATGGAATTTCTGAACTACCTCCGATTAGCAAAAGATATTTTATGTTTAACTTTTTATAATTCTCTTTTAAATAGTTTCTTATATTTATTTTTATATCTTTACCCTGTAAAATAAAATCCTCCAATGGTTTAAAGATTACTTGAAGATTAGCCTCTTCTTTTCTTTTTATAAAGAAATTTATTGAATCTTTTAATTCATTTTTCCCTATTATTAAATATGTTTCATTTTGCTTGAAATTTTTATTCGATAGAGAATAAAAAACTCTTTTAAATTTTATCTTTATATCAAATTCTTTTAAAATAAATGTTTCATTTGAGTTTATGTTATAAATTAGGGGATAGTATTTAAATAACAAGAATTTTTCATTTTCTTTTTCAAAATTTCCAACAAATATTATGTTCTCTTTTGGAAGATTTGATATATCAAGATCAGTTTCAGTCAATTTAAAATCAAAATTAAAAGTGATTTTATAATCTTTAAAATTTTTATAGATTAAAACAAAATTTAAAAATTCTAAATTATTTTCATAATAAATTTTTATATTTTTATAAGGAAGACCAGTTAAATCTTTATTAAAATTAGATTCAATTTCAATATAATCACCATCAAACATTAAATCAAAATCAAAATTATAAGAATATGTTTTCTCAATTTCTTGAGAAAGGGTAATTCTTGGAATAAAAATTAAAAATAAAAAAAGAAAAATTAAAATTTTATTCTTTAACAAGTTTAAGAAACTCCTCTTCATTTATTATTTTAAGGTTTAATTTCTTTGCTTTTTCAAATTTTGAACCAGGATCTTTACCAACAACAACATAATCAATGTTTTTTGAAACAGTTGAAGAAACTTCTCCACCATTTTGTATCACCATGTCTTCAGCATCTTTTCTTGAAAGATTATCCAAAGAGCCAGTAAAAACAAACTTTTTCCCTTTTAATAAGCCTTCTTTTTCTAACTCTTCTACCTTTTCTTTTAAATTAACGCCTGCACTCTTTAATTTTTCAATTAATTTCCTATTTTTATCTTCCTTAAAAAATATATATAAACTCTGAGCAATTTCTGGACCAATCCCTTCATTCTCCATGTAATCTTCAGGAGTTAAATTATAAAAATCATCAATATTTTTGTATTTTTTAGTTAATATTTGAGCGATATGTTTACCAACATGAAATATTCCAAGACCATATAATACCCTGCTTAATGGTCTATTTTTTGCATTCTTAATATTTTTTAATATTTTGTTAGCAAGAACCTCACCCATTCTTTCAAGTTTCATGAGATCTTCTAATTTAAGATAGAATAAATCCGCAATATCTTTAATTAGATTTTTGTCAACAAGTTGATTTACAAGTGATTCACCAATATTTTCAATATTTAAAGCGTCTCTACTTACAAAATGGAGTATTCTACCTTTTATTTGTGCTGGGCAAGATGCATTGGTACACCTATAATCAGCCTCTCCAGGAAGTCTTACTATTTCACCCCCACAGACTGGGCAACTATCTGGAAAAGAAAATGTTTTTTCATTCCCAGTTCTTTTCTCTTTTAAAACTCTAACAATTTCTGGAATTACCGACCCTGCTTTTCTAACAATAACATGATCGAAAATTTTTATACCCAATCTTTTTATTTCGTCCTCATTATGAAGAGTTGCTCTTGAAACAGTAGAACCTGAAACAAAAACAGGATCTAAGACTGCAACAGGAGTAATTTTCCCGGTTCTTCCAACTTGAACTATTATATCTTTTACAATTGTCTCTTTTTCCTCTGCAGGAAATTTATATGCTATTGCCCATCTTGGTGCATGGGTTGTCTCTCCCAAAATTTCATGGTATTTTAAATTATCAATTTTAATTACACTTCCATCCATATCAAAAGGATATTCATCTTTCTTATTTTGATACCATAAACACTTTTCTATAACTTTTTTAATACCATTAACAATTGAATAATCTGGAGGAACTTTAAATCTTTTTTCTTCAAGATATTTTAATATCTCAGAGTGTTTCTTAAATTCAATACCCTCAACTCTTGAAATATAATATGCAAAAAAATGTAATTTTCTTTCTTTAGTAATTTTTGAATCAAGTTGTCTTACAGATCCTGCAGCAGCATTTCTCGGATTTGCAAAAAGTGGCTCATCATTTTCTTCCCTTTCTTTATTAAGTTTTTCAAAATCATTCTTGAACATGACCACTTCTCCTCTTACTTCAAGGATATTTGGTGCATCCTCAATTATAAGAGGAATTGTTTTTATTGTTTTAAGATTAGTTGTAACATCTTCGCCCTCAAACCCATTGCCTCTTGTTGCTCCATACTCAAGTTCGCCATTTCTGTAAAATAGAGAGATGGAAAGTCCATCAAATTTTGGTTCAACGACATAATCAATTTCAATATCACCAAGAATTCTTTTAACCCTTTTTTCAAAACTTATCAAATCTTCATCATCAAAAGCATTATCAAGTGATAACATTGGTACTAAATGTTTAATTGTCTTAAATTCTTTTAATGGAGGGGCTCCTACTCTTTGAGTTGGAGAAACCTCTGATTTAAATTCTGGGTATTCTTCTTCTAATTCTATGAGTTCTTTGAAGAGTTTGTCGTACTCTTCATCAGGTATTTCTGGTGAATCAAGAATATAATAACGGTAGTTATGATACTCAATTAATTTTCTTAACTCTTCAATTCTTTTCTTAATTTTTTCTTTATCCATAAATTATTCCTCCTTTTTAGTAATTAAAACTTTTATTTCAGAAGGAATAATTCTTACTATTTTTATATCTTCCTTTAAGGATATGACATTAACTTTCAAATTATATTCACCTTCAGTTAAATTCAATACTGAAATAGTAACTTCAAAGTCAGAAGGGTTTGCTTCATTAATTATTGATGAGAATCCATAAATTTCAATTTCGACTGTTTTTGGAATAATCTGATAATTGAAATTATCATTAGTATCTTTAATAGAAATATTTAAATCTGAAATTGATTTAGATATCTTCTTTTCAATTATAATTTGAACTGAAATTTTATTTTCTTCTTTTATTTCAATATTATTAGGTAAAACAAGTTTAGTAGTGAAAATTTTTGATTCAGATAAATTGTTTATTTTAATTTCTTCAGTTTGAATGTAGTTGATATTACTTAATTCATCCACCTTGCCAAATATGGTTACAATTGAAGGAGAAGTTGTAACTTTTTTAATTCCATAATCACCAGATATTTCTCCTGTTAAATTAGGAATTACTGGAACAACTTTACTTGAAAGTATTGATTTCACTTTAATATTAATTGTTACAATCGAAGGATTAAAGGATAAACCTGAAATATCATTTCCCAAACCATCTTTTATTTTTGGAATAGATGATAGAGTTATATCACTATTTATTGTTGTAAGATCTATTGTTATTGAAACATCTCTTATGGTTTCTATCTTTTTTGATGGTCCATTTATTGAAATTTTATTTGGCGTTATCTCAGGTTCTTCAATAATCAATCCTGTTTTTAAAGAGCCTATAAAATCAACTCTTACATTTTTTTCTATAGATATCATTTTATCAAGATAAACACTTATTCTTGATGGATAAATTTCAACGACTTTTAAAAAAGATGGAGATTCGACTTTTACTTCTAAATTATGAGTTCCTGTATCAAGATCTTTTAAATCAATGTATGCAACGATGCTACTTTCTTTGATTGTTGTAATTCTTTGTTTTGACCCCCTAATTTTTATTTCAACTTTGTCAAGAGGTTCAAGCATTGTGAGACCTTCTCCCATGTTTCTATATGTAACATTTACATTAAAAACTCTTTCGCTTTCAGGACCTTCTCCAACTGTAACAAATAGCCAGAAACTGAAGGCAAGTAGAATTGAAATTAAGAATATTGTTAGTTTTCTTCTAAGCAATTTTTGCCTTACCTCCCCTTTTTTCTTTTTTCAAAAGAAGTATCAGCATTCCTCTTAATTCAAGAACAGAAAGATATCTTGTTAGTTTTCCCTGAGTTGATAGCGATATAATTCCTGTTTCTTCTGAAACGATTACTGAAATAGCATCAGTTACTTCTGTTATACCAACCCCTGCTCTATGTCTTGTTCCGAGTTCTTTTTCCAGTCTTTCATTTTCTGATAAAGGAAGAAGACATCTTGCTGCAACAATTGTATTTCCATCAATTACAACTGCACCATCATGAAGTGGTGAATTTGTATAGAAAATAGTTGAAATAAGTTCTGAAGTTACTATTGAATCTAAAGGTATGCCTGTTTGAATAATCTCAGTTAAATTATCCTCTTTTTTTATTACTATGAGCGCTCCAATTTTATTTAAAGAAAGATATTTAACTGCCTTTACTATTTCATCGATTGTTTTTATTGGATTTTCTTCAAATTCAGAGAAAAAATTAAAAGTTTCTCCAAAAAAACTTTTTCTTCCAAGGCTTCCCATTAATTTTCTTATCTCTGGTTGAAAAATAACAACAATTATTATTGGTAACATTCCTCCAATTGATAGTATTCCTCTTAAAACAAAGTTAACTGAAACAAGTCCAAGTATATTTGAAATGTATGACGCAATAAAAACAAATATAAAAAATATTATTAAACCCTGAATCAATTGCCATACTCTTGTAGCCTGAAGAGCAGAAAGGACAAAATATAAAATAGTAGTGATAATTGCAATATCAAGAATACTTGCAAGATAGTTCCAAATTGTCCAACCTTTAAAAAATTCCAGTATATAATTAATCATCCTTAATTAATTCTAAAACTTTTTAATATCTATTTCAATATGAAATATTTTAAATATTATGTATAATAATTTATATGAAATATTTATTGATAGATCTTGACAAAACTCTTTTGGAAATAGATTTTGATGAATTTTTAAAATCATATTTTAGTTTATTAATACCTAAACTTAAAAAAATAATAATCGATAAAGACCCTCTTACTATTCTTAATATCTCTGTTGATTATATGATAAATGAAAAAAATGGAGAGCTGAATATAACAAAATTTTATAATAAATTTACTGAATTATCTGGAATAGATATAGAAGAAGCGAAAAATGTCTTTTTGGAATTTTATATTAATGACTTTCCTAAATTAAGTACATTTGGTAAACCAGCAAAGAATGGCAAAGAAACAATCATAAAATTAATAGGGTTAGGTTATAAGATTGTACTTGCAACAAATTCTATTTTTCCAGAAATAGCAATTTATGAAAGAATGAAATGGGCTAATGTTGATGACATAAATTTTACATTGGTAACAACAATGGAAAATATGCATTTTGCTAAGCCACATAGTGAATATTATCTTGAAATTCTTGAAAAGATAAATGTAAAAATTAGTGATGTTTTAATGGTTGGAGACGACTTAAATATGGATATATTGCCTGCTAAAAAAATTGGAATAAAAACTATTCATTTTGGATTTGATATTAAAGATATTTCAGAAATAGTAAATTTATTATAATAACCAATTTTATTATCTAAAAACCAATAATTAATCTGTCTCCCAAAAATTGCGGTAATCCATTTTTAATTATTTTTTCTCTTGTTATGTCAAATTCATAAGGGACCCTTTTAAATATTAATTTTTGATCTTCTTGATTAAATATTAAATATGAAGAAAGAGGATTATAATCTCTTGGTTGTCCAATGCTTCCAGGATTAATAATATATTTTTTATTTTTTTCTAATATAAATTCTCCTGGTTCTTTAAATGAATAAAATACTTTATCATCTAAATCAAAGACACCAGCCCTATGTGAGTGACCAATAAAGAGAATATTATTTTCTATATATTTTATCTCTTCTAATGCATCGAAAACTGTCATTATGTATTTAAAATAATTTGATAAGGCACCATGAACAATTTGAAAATTATCAAATTTTATTTCAAAATTTAAAGTTTTTATATAATTAAACCCCTCCTCTTTTAATATCCTTTTTTGCCATTCAATTGCTTTTATTCCATACTCGTTAAAATCAAAAAGAACATTTTCGTTTATAATTGCCTCATCATGATTCCCTTTTATTACATAATTAACTTTATTTTTGACCATTTCAATTGCTTCATTAGGATTTGGTCCATATCCTACAATATCCCCAAGACAGATTATTTCATCTATTTTTTCCATTTCAATGTCTTTATAAACTTCAGTTAATGCTTCAATATTTGCATGTATATCAGAAATTATTGCTATTTTATTTTTTCCCATAAAAACTTTTCTATCTCCTTTCCTTTTCCTTCAATTTTTAATGACAAAAATTCTTTTCCACCACCTTTCACATTAAATCTTTTTTTTAATTCATCAAGAATTAGAAATAAATTTAAATTAAAATTTTCCTTTTTATTAATTACACCAAATTCATCATTATAAAGATAGGTAAAATTTGTTTTATTAAGAATTAATTTTTTTGTTAAATATAAAAGGTCAACACTATCAAAAAAGGGAAAATAATTTATATAAATTTCATCATTAATTTCTTCAATCAATTTTTTAATATATTGTTCTTTTAAAATTTTAACCCTTTTTAATAAAGCATCTCTTTCATTTAATATATTATTTATAAAATTCTCAATTTCATTAAATCCTATTGAAAACCTATTCTTTATTTTATTAAGAATTTCTGACTTAATATTATAATCTAAAATTGCTCTATCACCACTTAAATAGTAGATTCTTATCATATTTCCTTTAAATTTTTCATATTTAGCAATTTTTATTAATTTAATTTCCATTGTGTTTTCAACATGAGTTCCACCACACATAGTTTTATCAAAATTCTCAATATCAACTATCCTAATTTTATTCTTTAAACTAACCTTTTTTCTTAATTCAAATTCATCAATCTTTTCTTTATCGATTATATAAATTTTTACATTTTTTTTATCTGTAACTATTTTATTTGCCTCTTCTTCAATTTTTTTTATATCATTATCATTAAAATTGTAATATTCAACATCAAGGGTTGAATATTCTTCACCCATATGAAAACTTAATGTTTCTCTATTAAATAAATTCAATATTACTCTTGATAATATATGCTGGGATGTATGTTGAATTGAGATATCTTTTCTTCTTTTGCCATCAATTCTTGAAATAACATCAACCTTTTCAGGATAATCTTCGACAAGATGGTATATTTTATCATTATCTTCATAAACAAATAAAACTTTTTTCCCATCAATTTCCCCTCTATCTCCAAGTTGTCCACCCTTACCATCAGGATAAAATAGAGTATTATCTAATAAGATATACTTATTAGAATCTCTAACTCCCTTTTCAATAACTTTAGAACTAAAAATTATATCTTCCATTTTTATTTGGTGCGGAAGGAGGGAGTCGAACCCTCACAGGATTTCTCCCACTGGAACCTGAATCCAGCGCGTCTTCCATTCCGCCACTTCCGCATAAGAAATATTATAATTCAAAAAAATCCTCTTTTATAACTCTTTTATCTCCAAAAATTCTAACAAATTCATCAATATTTTCTGTATGAACAGGTATTATATATTTAGGATTTATCTCATTTATCATCCAGATTATATCATCAAATGAAGCATGACCCGAAGAGTGATAATTTCCAGTGAATTTAAATTTGTCTTTTTCAATCTCTATTCCAAAAATATCTAAATTAAAGAACTTTATCCAGTTAAATAATCTTTTAATATCAAATTCCTGTTCCTCAGTGTATGCTTCACTTGTTGAGTATATATAGGCGCCTTTCTTTATTTCTAAATCAAGGAGATTAACAAGATCAAAGAAACTGTAACAGATTATAAAATCTCCTTGATTTTCATTTAAAATTTTTGGAGTGATTATTTTGTTTTTATATTTATCTTTTATATATTTTATATAAATAGATGAATCCAACTTTTTCTCATGAATTATATTAACATCATTATCATCAATAATGTTTGTTTCATCCTTTAATAAATCAAGAAGTAGTGCATCTTTAAATGTAATTAAAATTTTTCTTCCTGTTTCTTTTGCAATTTTCAAAAATGTTTCTAATCTTTCTATATTTCTCGGTCCAAAATCTGCAATAATCAATTTACCATTATAAGTTTTCGTAACTTCAACAGAGGCAATAAAAACCTCATCTTCTTTTCTATTTAACCTTTCATCTTTTTTTCTTGTTCCTTCAGTTATCAGAATATCAGGTTTTTTCTTTTTTAGTTCTTCAACAAATTTATATGAACTTTTATTATTTTTTCCATGAAATCTAATATCTCCTGTATAACCAATTCCCTTTCCACCAATTTCTATAAAAAAACCAAGAGAACCAAATATTGAATGATCGGTTCTATATGTATAAAATTTTAGATTTTCAAGTTTTCTTTCTTCTAATTCCATCTCAATTTTTATAAAACTTCTCTCTTTTATATTTGAATCATCCTCTTCATTATTGACATCCAAAGTTTTTTTCTTTTTACTCATACTTTTAGAAACGATTTCATCAAAATCTTCATCCTTTTCCCAACTTCTTTTTTTAATTTTTGTAAATTCATTTAAGGTTGTGCTTTTAATTGTTTCTATAACATTTAAAAACTTTATTGATGTTGAAGTTGCTATAATTGGTATATCTTCTTTTAATATTGAGATAAGACCAGCATGATCAAGATGAGCATGAGAAAGGAATATAGCGTTTAAGTTTATTTCTCTTGTTTTTTCATTTAGATAAGGAGGTAAAAGGTCTTCTCTATAGATATTATTTATTTTTGGAATTAAATTTAATTTCCAAAGGTCAAAAATTCCAGTACCTGTTCTTGGCGAAAGAAACTCTTCAAAATACTCTCCAAATTTACTAAAATTTTTTCCAAAATCAAGGAAAAAAGATGAATCTTTTTCTGTAATTAGTATTTTACTTCCACCTATGCAATTTTTTCCATCAAGAACTTCAATTAACATTTTATTCAAAAGAAAAGCCTTCTTTAAAAACTTCTACACATGCATTTACAACTTTTTTATCAAAGAGTTTTCCACTTTCTTTTTGGATGTAATTAAGTGCTTCTCCTATTGTATATGCTGGTCTATATGGTTTAAATGAATTCATTGCATGTATAACTTCAGAAACAGCAATTATTTTTGCTTCAATCATTATTTCATCATTTTTAAGCCCTTTTGGATATCCTGAGCCATCTTCTCTTTCATGATGCTCGAGAACAATTTCAGCAATTGGTAATGGTAATTTTATATCTTTGAGATAATCATATGCAATTTGTGGGTGCATTTTTACAAGGTCATATTCTATGTCACTTAATTTTGAAGGTTTGTTCAAAACTTCAATAGGAATAGAAATTTTTCCAATATCATGAAGAAGAGAAGCAAGATATAAAAAATCTAATTTTTCTTTATCTAAATTTAATTTTTCACCAATTTTCAAGGCAAGTTTTCCAACATTTTCTCCATGATTTTTTGTAAGTGGATCTCTTAATTCAGCGATTTTAGAAAGAGAGATTGATAAATCAAAAAGAGCATTTTTAATTGTATTTAAAAGATTTTCAATTTTTATTCTCTGTTTGATATCTTTAAATCCTAAAGAAATATCACCTGAAACTTCTTTTAAAAATAGTAAAATTTCATCAAAAAAGAAATTTTGTTTATTTGAGAAAATAGTTAAAATGCCTATAGGATTTGATTCATAAAATATCGGCAATGAAACAATAGATTTAATTTCGTCATTAAAATTCTTATCTATATAGTTATTATCAATAAAAATTTCTCCTGTTCTAAGTGGTGTGAAAATTTTATCAGAAATTGAAAAATTGCCCATTTTTATTAATTCTCCATCACCCTTTATATAGAATTCTTTAATTTTATCTTTATTATCATTTGATAATCCAATTAAGGCTATCTTGATATCTTCATGTGTGGTTAATATATCACAGATACCATCAAACAAATCTTTTTCATCTCTTTCTGAAATTAGGAGTTCATTTATTCCCCTTGTAATCCTTTGTATTGATACTAAATCTTTAATTTTTTTCTTTTGTTCTTCTTCTCCTTTTATTAAATCATCAATCAAAGAATTTAATTTATAAAGCTGATCTTTAATCACTTCTTTTAGTCCCATTTTCTTCCTCCACAATTTAATAAAAGAGAAAATAAAATATAATTGGTGCCGAAGGAGGGAGTCGAACCCTCATGAGGTTTACCCCCAGTAGATTTTGAGTCTACCGCGTCTTCCAGTTCCGCCACTTCGGCTTTTATATATTAAATTTTACTTTTTTCATAGTTTCTGTCAAATATATTAATATTAAATTGAAAAGGAGCTTACATATAATATAAGATATAAAAATATATTAAAGAAATTAAAAAATTTTGAAATGATATAATATAAATATGAAGTTTGGAGAAATTTTAAAAGATAGGGGTTTAAGATTTTATAAAAATGGAGTTGAATTGTTTAATAGAGAAGAATATGATTTAGCTGCTTTTAATTTAGAACAGGCAACACAACTTCTTTTAAAATATGCAATATTGAATTTTTTAGGGGATTTTGATAAAACTCATGAAATTTCAAAATTATTAAATGATTATTTAAGTTTGATTGAAGATAAAGAAAAATTGGTGAATTTAATAAAAAAATATGAAAGAACAATTGTTGATTTAGAAGAAGCATATATAAGAAGTAGATATATTCCTTCAAAATTTTTTAAAGATCAAGTACATGATATGATAAAATTTGTTGAAGAGTTAATTGAAATTATTGGGAATAAATGAGATATTTTGATTTACTTTTAAAAAGAAAAGAAGAAAGGGATAGATATTTAAAAAATATAGATTTTTATTTAAATTCGATAAAAAGTTTTTTTGTTGAAAAATTTGGTAACGACACTAAAATTTATATTTTTGGTTCATATTTAACACCTGATTTTAACCCGAATAGTGATATTGATATTCTTGTTATTAAGAAAGGTGAATCACTTTTTGTGAAAGATAAATCACCTCTTATTGTTGAATTAAGAAAAAGGATTGGATTTGTAAATCCTTTTGAAATTCATATTGTATCAGAAGAAGAATATAATGAATGGTATTCTAAATTTATTAAGGAGAAAAAGGAAATTTAATTACATAAGTAGTCTTATCACTCATAAAATTTATATAATTAATTATAATATATATTTAATTATTAATTTTATAAAAATGTTTATCATATTTTAATTATTCTTAAATCTATAATATAATTTTAATAATTATGATAGTTGGTGTTGGAGTTGATATTGTAAATATAAAAAGATTCAAAAAAATTATAAAAAATAATCCAAAAATTTTAAATAGAGTTTTAACTGAAAAAGAGTTAGAGATTTTTAAAGATTATAAAGACCCAGTTATTCATTATGCTGGAAGATTTTCTCTTAAAGAGGCGATTATAAAAGCGGGAAAAAAATATCTAAATATAAAATCTTTTAAAGATATAGAGATTTTAAAAAAAGAAAATGGAGAACCTTTACTTACAAAGCCAGATAGAAATATTTATATTTCAATTTCTCATGATGGTGATTATATAATATCAATAGCAGTTATAGAAAAATCTTAAATTTAGTTTTTCTCTCTTAATTTTCTTATGATGAATGATGCGACATCTATACCCTTTGTTCCTCTTCCAAACGATGCATCTATACCTACATCTTTTGCAAAATCTGAAGAAAGTTGAGTTCCTCCTCCAATTATTATAAGTTTATCTCTCACTCCTTTCTCTATAGCCACATCATTAAGTTTTTTTAAATTTATCCTGTGAACTTCTCCATGAGTCACAGTAGTTGAAGCAAGAATTACCTTTGCACCAACTTCAATGGCAGCATTAATTACTTTTTCTGGTGGTATGCTTGTTCCAAGGTATGTTACTTGAAAACCCCATTTTTCAATTCCACCGTGTTTTATATCAATTATTTCTTTTAATCCTACATTATGTTCATCTTCTCCGAGAGTTGCTGCTACACACTTAATCCCACCTCTCTTTTTAACTTCACTCTCTATCTCTCCATCACTTAAAGGAGGAATTTTTTTAGGAACAACAATTTCGCTCTCTTTTATAAAAAATGGAACCTCGCCCTTTATTTCTACTAAACTACCCTCTGCCGGATGTAAAACCTGTTGATGAACGACCTCAACATTGTTAAGACCAAGTTTTTTTCCTATTTCAATTGCAGCATAAGGAGCTTTTTCCTTAGATATTGGAAGAAACATTGAAATTAATATAACTCCATCATTTTTCCACTGAACTTCTGGTTTAAACATTCCCTCTTTGTCATATTTTTCATTCTCTTTTAATCTAACCTCTACATTATCCTCTGGATCAAGTTCATCAATGTAAACAATTTTTTCTCTTTTGCAGAAAGTACAACCATCAATTAAATCACAAGGTTTATTTAATCCTTCTGGTAAATTGTTGTAACCAAAATGGTAGCATACAGGTGCAAGATAGTCTGAGGCTCTTTTTACAACACTATTTGCCTCATCTCCACCGTTCTGTGGTCTTCTTATACCATCTCCAACTCTTTCTGGATAGTAACCTGAATCAACAAAAAATCCAAGTTCAAGAGCTTTAAAATATCCACCAACTTCAATTATCTCTTCTAAAAATAGTATTGCTCTTTCAAGAATCTCTCTCTCCTTTTCTTTCTCTAAGCCATCATTTTCAATTTTCACAAAATTTTTTATTCCATCAGCAGCAATTAATGTTTGTTTTGCAGTATTTATGGCATGTATTGAATTATAATGCCAAGGCACATTCCTTCCTTCATCAGGAGTTATTGTTGACTGGATATCTGCTGATGTTAATTTTGAGATCAAAGCATTAAGTGTATGATTAACAGTTGCCTCTCTTGTATCTGATTCAACATATTTTGTATTCATCTGTGCTCTAAATCTAAATCCTTTAAAGACTTTTCTTAAAATATTTGCATATGGTATATCAAGTCTTAAAGAAGGAAAAGGAGGAGCATCTGGTGGTACAGTTGAAAGAGCTATTAACTCTTTTTTCATTCCAACCTTAAGAGAAAAAAGGGAATTAATTGCATGTTGAACTAAAAGTTCTGGCATAACTTTATATCCATACTTTGCTGTTGCATTTGCATTGTGAGCACCATCTATCTGAAGCATGTTGAAATTGGCCATGATTGTTTTACTAACGCCAGCATCAACAAAAGATCTAACTGGATTAATATTTCTATATAAAATGTTATATTGTGGATCTTGATGAGCTCCATTTACACCTTCTTCAGCAAAAAGAACAGCAATTTCTGGCCCTGCTATACCTGAAACATATGAATGGAAATTTATTGGTCTTCCAACCTCTTCTTCTATAAGATCTAAAGCCTTTCTTGTTGCTCTTATTTGTTTTCTTGTTATTGGAATTCCACCAACACCTTCAGGAGTTCCTTCAAGAAGTCCATCAAAATGGCTCTGCCCCAAAGTCCTAATAACCATAATATGATCTGCTCCATGCCATGCAGCCATTCTCATTCTTCTTATATCATCTTCAAATCTGCCTGAAGCAATTTCAACAGTAATTGTAATATCTGGTTGTGGGTCAATATAATCCATCTGTCTACTCGCTGGAAGTGGAATTGAATTTTTTAGAGGTTTACTTGTATCAAAATATTCTAATAAACCAATTTTTTGTTTATCTACTTTTTTTCTAAATGTCCATCCATATCTTTTTGGTTTATAATTTTTTAGATCCTTTAAAATTTCATTAATATCAATTTTTTCATTTGGCTTGAGCATTTTGATTTCTCCTGTAATAATTAACAATATCTTCCCATCCAGTTCCTTCTGATAGATTTTTTCCAGCCTCAAGATAATTTTTTTTCATTAGTTTTGAATAAATAAGAACAACATTCCCTGCTCCATGTGAGAGAAGATTATTTTCAATCATATGTTTAACAATATTTTTTGCTTCAATACTTGAAAAACCCATTCTTAAAAGAACACTTCTTTCAATTGAAGGTGATGTATGTGTTTTAGATAATTCAACAAGTGGGTCAACGATTTTTTCTGTTAACTGCCAGAAATAGTTAATAAGTTCATCTTCACTCATGTTTTTTAGATGTTCTCTTCTTTTTTGATAGTCATCTTCTCTAACCATTTATCTTAACTCCTTTCTCATATAAGAATCTTTCAACAAAATCACTATTAACTTCATTTACTTCTTCTTTTAAAAAGATAAGATCATTTTTTGTAATTTCATTAATATCCTGAGCACTATGTTTTAAATAAGATAATTTAAGTTCATTTAGATTCATCTCTTCATATCTTAACCAACTAACATCTTCAGGAATCACAATTCTTTTCCCAGGAATGTTATCTTTAGGATTTCCTAAGACAACCTCAACTCCCATTTTTTTAGCAAATGTGAGTTCACTGAATGGATGTTTTCCTGCTCCTGTATATTCTGTTTCTTGAACAACAATCATTTTATCTTCAGGAAGTTTCGTTGCAAAAGGAATCGCAGCAGCAAGAGCAGTATTTCCCGCTGGACCTCTTTCAAGACCCTCAATTTGTGCAAGAAGAATTGTTGAATAAAAAACTTCACCTTGAGATACAATAAAATAATTATCAATGTATCTTAATGCTCTTGCAGCATTTCTTGGAACATCTGTTCTATCGGGTTTTACTAAAAAAGGAACACCAAAGCCAGTATGTCCTGTTGTGAATGATTTTCTATTAAAATCTCTATCAGAAGCCATATGAAGTCCTCTTAAATCAACAGAAACTCCAATAACTTTTGTTTCTTTTGCTCCTCCTAAAAGTAGCCCCCTTTTTGTACCTGTAATGTTTCCTCCACCTGCATGTGTTGCAAGAACAAAATCTGGATATTTTCCATACTTTTCATAAACATCTAAAGCAATTTCATATCCAAGGGTTTCAATTCCTTTTATTGCAAATGGTGTATAAAGAGAAGCATTAAAATAACCTGTTTCATTTAATATTACAAGAGTCCAATAAAAAAGTTCTGGACCAACAGTCATTTGCCAAACCTCTGCTCCATATGCTTCACATGCCCTACTTTTTTCTAATATTTCTGGTTGACCAATCCATTTTGAGTCAAAAACTTCCTGAACAATAATTGCTTTCAAATTCATCTGTGCTGCTTGCGATGCTACTGCTGCTCCATAATTTCCACTTGTTTCAGCAACTACACCCTTAAAACCTAGTTTCTTTGCATGAAAAAGCGAAAGAGATGCTCTTCTTGCTTTGAATGAACCTGATGCATTGTTTGCTTCATCTTTAAGTAGAATTTTGGCACCATAACCCGGTTTAGAAAGTTTTTTAACTATTTTATTTATATTTTTAAGTTCATAAATAGGAGTTTTCCCAACCTTATACTCTTTTTGGATTTTCAAAACATCATTTATATCATATGGAACAGAATCCATTAATGCTTTATAATCAAATGATATATTTTTCATTTCAAATTTATCATAATCAAGACCTGCAAGAGATTTTTTCATTATCTCGCTACTTTTATTTAGAAAATCCTCAACCTTACCCATAATCTACTCCTTTAGATATTTTTCTCTTACTTTTTTACCAATATCAATTAATTCTCTTATTGGCTCTCCAAAATTATGTTTGTACTCACCGGTTTTTCCTAAAAGTATTCCTTTTATTTTTCTTCCAATAGGGGTTTCAATAAAACATTCATCTCCTATATTTGAATCAGAAATCAAATATCCTCTAATTTTTCCTTCATAAGGGAAATTTTTTGTATCTAATGGAAGATTTTCTGCTCTCTCATCTTTATTTAACGCTATTATTTTTATTTCAACATAATCACCTTTTTTAACCATTGACCCTCCTTTTTAAATCACTCATACCAAATTGAAATTATATTTTATCTACCCTCTTTTGTCAAATGATAACATTTTGATGATATTTAAATTAAATTAAGTATTATAAATATGATAAATTATTCATATCTTAAGGCTTCGACAGGGCTTAAATTTGCTGCTCTTTTTGAAGGGAAATATCCAGCTATCACACCGATGATAATTGCAAAAATAATTGCAAAAACAACAAGATATAATGGCGCTATAACATTTAATTTTAGTCCTTCCATTAGAAAAGGTGAGATAAGTGAAATAATCAAGTTAAGTAAAAATGAAAGAAGAACACCACCTATGCCACCAAAAAAGCCAAGTGAAGCGGACTCAAGTAGAAACATAATTAAAATATCACCATTTGATGCACCAATTGCTTTCATAATTCCAATTTGTCTTGTTCTTTCATAAATTGACATTGTCATTGTATTTACAATACCAACACCAGCAACTATCAAAGAAATTGCAGCAATGCCTCCTAAAATGAATTGTAAAATTCTGAAAACATTTGAAATAGCACTTATTATTGTTTGAACAGAAATTGCTGTAAAACCAATATCCTGAATTTTTTCACTTACATATGCCACACTATTCACATCTTTAACCTTTACAATTGCTCTTGAATAACCAGTTGAATCTGGATTTATTGTTGAGTTAGTTAGCCACTCTCTCATCGATATTACTGTATTTATAGGTGCATATACATAATAATCTTCTTGAGTTCCTCTACTTTTCAAAATCCCTACAACTTTAAAAATATAAGATTTTTTTTCTGTTTTTCCATCTATCACTCTTTGAATTGTTACTTTTAAACTCTTACCATAAGGTTCTATCAGTAATTCCTTATCTGTATTTATATCAAGAAAAGTTTCACCAAATTTTGCTCCAACAATTACTGAATACTTATCACTATTTGAAAAATATCTCCCTTTTTCAAGTTCTCCTGCTATATCTTTTATTTTATTAGGCAACAATCCTGTTAGATTACTAATGCTGTAACCTTTACCATATTCAAATTTTAAGTTATTGTACTCAAAAACTGGAGATAATGCTTCTATACCATCAATTTTTTCTATTTTTTGTATATTTTCTTTATCAAGAATTTTTATAATAGAATTGGTATTTCTTGTTCTTAAATTCTGCATACCTCCACCAAATCTGAAACTTGATGGATATACTGTTACTACTTTAATATCACCTGATGACTCTATCTGTTCAACAACACTTTTATTAAGTGCAATACTTATTGAAATTAATGTCACAATAGCAGCAACTCCAATTAAAACACCAATTGATGTAAGAATTGTTCTTGTTCTTGATCTATTTAAATTTCTTAAAACAATTTTTATAGAATCATTAATCTTCATATTATTTACCTATACCAAAAATTGAGAGAATAAATCTCCATATCCTTTGCCACAAGGTGAGTCTTTTGGGTTCTTTTTCTTCACTACTTCCCTCTATTACTTTTATTTTAAAATCCCTTTTTTCAATATTTATATTATTTGAATCATCTACATATTGTACCTTTAAAGTTAAATTATACTCATTGGAATTATCAAATGATATTTCTGCTTCATAAATTTCTGAAATTCCAGGGTCAAGTGTTCCAATAAATCTATCAACTCCTTTGGTTGATGCCCCATCAAGAGACACAAGGACTCCATTTACAGGAAATTTTCCTAAATTGGCTATCTCACAGGAAATATTAAATTTTTCACCAATATTAATAACATCAGGATAAACTAAATTAAAAATAGAAATAACAGGTTTTCTTAAAACCATTACACCAACTGTGGAAGTTTGTAAGTAGCTATTTCCTGATGCATCCTCATAAGATATTGCAAATATAAGATTATAATTTCCAGATTCTGCTTCAGGTGAGATTATGAATTTGAAGTTTGAACTTATAGAATTAAATCCTTGAATAATTCTTGTTGAGTTTATATTTGACATTGAAACTGGAGAAAATGGATATAGGGTATTAGAATTCTCAACTCTTTCAATCTTATGAGTTATATTATAAGCAGTATCTTTTGATGTATTTGTTAATGTATAATCAATTTCAAAATTATCACCTGGTTTTAGTATATCAGGAGTAATAATATAAGAAGAAAGTATTATATTTAAATTTTTTGATGGCTCGCCTTTTTGAATATTAATTCCTATTTTTTGTGTATCACTAAAGTTTTTATCATTTTCATAATATATTTTAAAAACAAGATTATAAACTCCATCTTTAGCATCTTTTGATATATTTAAATTTAAAGTAACTCTCTTTTCTTCATCTATCTTAATATTTCCAATATAAATTAAACTTCCTGTGTCTATTAGACTAAAAGGATACAAGTCAGAAGAATTTCCGACACCAGAAAATTCAATTTTAGAATTTTTTGCAATTTTACCACCATTGTTTGAAATTAGAAAATTTAATTTAAAAGATGAATCAGGAATAAGAACTTTAGGTTCAAATGATACATTTTTTATAATTAAATTTGGTTCATCACTTTTTTCTTTTTGTGAGATATAAATCCCCACCTTTTCATTTTTTGAATAATTTTTTGAAGTTATATCTTTATAATTAATTGAAAAATTAATATTATAAACTTTATTATCTTCACAATCATCATTAACTTTTATTGAAAAAGAAAAATCCTTTTTTTCATTAACTTTTATTTCATTTATAAATAGTGTTGTGCTTCCAGATATTATTGAAAAAGGAGATAAAGTATTTGAGTTTTCAACATTTTCGATTTTTACACTTACATCTTTTGCATCAAAACCGCCAATGTTTTCAAAAAATAATTTCAAATTGAATGAATCACCTGGGAGTATTTTTTCTTTATCAGTATTATAAGTTGAGAGTATTAAATTTGGACTGTCTGTAACTATTAGAACTCCAATATTTTTTGTTTTTGAATAACTATTGTTTTTTATATCATCATACTCAATTTTAAAAGTTATGGTATATAATTTACCTGGTGCATCTTTATCAACATAGAAATAGAAATCATATGAATAACTTTCTTCACTCTTTAAACTATTTAAAGATAACATACCCTCGCCTTTTATAGAGAAATATTTTAAACTACTTTCTCCTTCAATGTTTGAGGGATATATTCTAATATTTTTTGCATCTAAAAATCCAGAATTTTCTATATTCAATTTAAGAACAAAATCTTTCCCTGGAATTATTTTATCTTCACTTAATTTATATGAAATAATGTTTATTTCTGCCTTCTCTTTTTTCTCCTGCACAAATATACCTATAATTTCACTTCCATCATAATTTATTCTATTTTCGTCTTCATAAGTAAAAGTTAATATAAAATTATAATTACCTTGAGGAATGCTATCATTAACAAGAAAACTCATTGATATGTCTTTTAACTCGCCTTTTTCTATTTTATCAAGATATATGATATTCCCAGATTTTGTAGGAGAAAAATATTGTAGTGTTTCCTTTCCTTCAATTTTCTTTATTTCAAACTTGATATTTTTTGCAAGTTTACCACCTATATTTTTTATAGAGATTTTCAAATCAAAAATATTTCCTCCATAAACTTCTGATGGTTCTGTTTTAAAATTATTAACTGTCAAAAGTGGCCTATTTTCAATTGATGGAGGTGAAATAGTTATACTTATCAGTTCTTCACTATTATAATTTCTTCCTCCCTCATCTTGCCATGATATACTAACAACTAATCTATATATTCCTGTTAAAGCACCTTTATCTACCTGAAAAGAAAAATCTAATGTTACATCTTTGCCTGCCTCAAGTTCATCAGTTCTTCTTGTTGTTGTTTTATTTTTTGGATAGAAAAAAGAAAGGTCATTTTTTCCTTCAACTCTTTTAATCTCTAAAATAACATTTTTTGCTTTATCTTGTGAACTATTATTTTTTAAGTTTATTGATAGAGAAAAATCACCACCAGGATAAACCTCTTTTGGAGTAATAACATATTTACTTATTTCAATTTGAGGAGCACTTTTTACAATTTTTACTAATCCAAAAATTAAAACGAAAATAAAAATAAATGATAATATTTTTTTCATTAATTCCTCCTTAATTCTTCTATTGATTCAATTAAACCATCCTTTATATGGATGATTTTATTTGCATATAATGCAACCTCTCTTGCATGGGTTACTATCACAACAGTTTTTCCAAAACTTTTATTAACCTCAACAAATTCTTCCATGATACTTTCCCCAGATTTTGAATCAAGATTTCCAGTAGGTTCATCTGCAAGTATTATTTCAGGATCATTAGCAAGACTTCTTGCAATTCCAACTCTCTGTTGCTCACCACCAGAAAGTTCAGATGGTTTATGATGTAATCTATCAGAAAGCCCCATTTTATAAAGTATCTTTGTTGCCTTTTCTTCTCTTATTTTTTGTGGCACATTAAAAAAAATCATTGGAAGTTCAATATTTTCTATTGCTGTTAATGTTGGTATAAGATTATATGCTTGGAAAACAAATCCAATATTCTTTCTTCTAAAAATTGCAAGTTCATTTTCATTTAGATTTGATAAATCTGTTCCATTTATGAATACTCTTCCCTTTGTTGGTCTTTGAAGTCCACCAATAACCTGAAGTAAAGTAGATTTTCCTGAACCAGACTTTCCCATTATTGCAATGAAATCACCTTTTTCTATTTCAAGGTTAACTCCTCGAAGAGCAGATACAACAACTTTTCCTAAAAGATATTCAACAACTACATTTTGAACTTCAATAATCTTTTTCATATACCTATTATACAACTTAAAATAACTTTTGTTACAAAAACACTGAACAATGTTCACTATGAAATATTGAAACTATTTTTAATGAAAATTGTTTATATTAATGAAGGAGGTAGCAATGAAAAAATTTCTTAATAAGAAAAGCCTTTTAATCATAAGTTCAATTATAATTCTTATTGTTATAGGATATTTTGCTTTAAAATTTATCCCATTCTTAGGAAGTAAAATAGGTTTAAAAACTTCTTCATATTTTCCAACTCAAAGTGAAAGACTGGATAATTCAACTATGAATTTTGAAATTAGAGGGGATATTGTAAGTGAGAATAAAGAAGGTTATATAACAACAAATTTAAATGATTCAGGATTAAAACTTATAAAAAAAGGTAGTGTTGAAATAAATATTGAGAAAGGAAAATTTTATGAATCATTAAATAGAATAATGCTTTTAGTGAATCAGTTCAATGGAAATATTATTAATTCACAAATTTATAAAGAAGAAGAGAAAAATTCTGGATATATAACTTTAATGATACCTTCTAAAGATTTTGACATATTTATTACAAAATTGAATGATTATGGAAGCATAAAAAACATTACAACTTCAACAACAGATGTAAGTCAGGAATATTATGACATATCAGGAAGGTTAAAAATTCTCGAATCACAAAGAGAACTTCTTTTATCATGGCTAAAGGATGCAAAAGAGATAAAAGATATGCTTTCTATAAGAAGTGAACTTGAAAAAATTGAGGTAGATATTGAGAGTATAAAAGGAAGAATTAATTATATTGACTATCATACCAATTATTCTGAGATTTCAATTTACCTAAATGAAGAAATAGAAAAAATACCATGGTGGAAAAAGTCAGAATTTTTAAATAGATTGATAAATGGCCTTCTTTATGCTTTAAATGGGATTGTTAATTCAGTTCTTGCTCTTATAATATTTGTAGCATTTATTCTACCCTGGGCAATCCTTGGCTATTTAATTTACCAATTGATAATTAAATTTTTAAAGAAAAAACAAGCTTCATAATTAAAAATAAATAATTATTAACCAAAAATTTATCTTTTTGTTATAATTTATTTATTATGAAGATTATTGATAAAGATATAGTTGAAAAGATTTTAAATCTTTCAAGATTATATCTTAAAGATGAAGAAAAAGATGAAATAATTCCTCAACTTGAAGAAATACTCACATATTTTAAGAGCATTGAAGAACTTGACACATCAAATGTTGAGCCAATGTTTCATCCACCAATTCAAAAATTATTTTTAAGAGAAGATTCTATAGAAAAATATTTTGATAGAGAGGTTCTTGAAAAAATTTCACCAATTTTTGAAAATGGTTTTGTAAAAGTTCCTAAAATTGTTGGTGATTAAATTATGAATTTTTTAAGAATGACAATAAAAGAAACCTTAAAACTTTATAGAGAAAAAAAAATATCTCCTGAGGAATTACTTAATTTATATATAAATAGAATTAAAGATAAAGAAAAAGATATTGATGCCTTTCTCTATATTGATTATGAAGGTGCTTTAAAAAAAGCAAAAGAACTTGAGAAAGAAGATGTAAATTTACCTTTATATGGAATAATTTTTGCCATAAAGGATAACATTCTTGTAAAAAATTTACCAAATACCTGTGGCTCAAAAATTCTTGAAAATTTCATCTCACCATATGATGCCTTTGTCATTGAAAAATTGAAAGATGCTGGTGCAATTATAATAGGCAAGACAAATATGGATGAATTCGCAATGGGATCATCAACTGAAAATTCAGCCTTTAAAATTACAAAAAATCCATGGGACCTTTCAAGAGTTCCTGGTGGTTCTTCTGGTGGTTCAGCAGCATCAATTGCATCTAATATGGTGATTTCATCTCTTGGCTCTGATACAGGAGGTTCGGTAAGACAGCCAGCTTCATTTTGTGGAGTTGTTGGTTTAAAACCAACATATGGAACTCTTTCAAGATATGGACTTGTTGCTTTTGGTTCATCTTTAGATCAGATAGGAATTTTTGGCAAAAGTGTTGAGGATTCTTTTTATGTTTTTGATCTTATTAAAGGATATGACCCAAAAGATTCAACTTCATTAAATGTTATTTATGAAAAAACAAAACAATTTGACGGGAAATTAAAAGTTGGTTTAATAAAAGAAATTGGAAAATATAAAATTGATGAAGAAATAGAAAAAAATTTTTTATTATGTATTGATATTTTAAGAAAAAATAATATTGAGATAAAAGAAATATCAATACCCACAATTCCATATTCTCTTTCTATTTATTATATTATTGCTTTTTCAGAAGCCTCAAGTAATCTCGCAAGATTTGATGGTGTTAGATATGGATTAAGAGTTAAAGAAGATAGTTTAAAAAAAATGTATACTGAAACAAGGAAGATGGGATTTGGTAAAGAGGTTAAAAGAAGAATACTTCTTGGTACATATGCCTTGTCATCTGGTTACTATGAACAGTGGTACTTAAAATCCTCGAAAGTTAGAAAAATGATAACAGATGATTTTCAGAATGCTTTTAAGAAAGTTGATGTTCTTATTTTTCCGACCTCCCCATTTTTACCCTTTAAAATTGGAGAAAGAATAAAAGACCCACTTCAGATGTATCTATCTGATGTTATGACAATCCCTATAAATCTTGTTGGAATTCCTGCAATAAGCATACCTACAGGAGTCGCAAATAATTTACCGATAGGTATGCAACTATGTTCAAACTATCTTGAAGAGGGTAAAATTTATAAGATTGCTTCATTAATTGAAAAAGAGATAAATTTTATAAGAAATTTGATATAATATCAAGGGATTGAGAGATTTATATTTTTTAATATCGTGTCTGAGTGTTAAGGAGAATTCCATAATTGGAGGTAATTTATGGGTATTGATGATTTATTGAATGAGTTAAACGAAAAGAAACAAAAGATTAAGGAAGGTGGAGGAAAGGACGCCATTCAGAAACAACACGAAAAAGGTAGTTTAACTGCATGGGAAAGAATTGAATATCTTGTTGATGAAGGCTCTTTTATTGAATTTGATGAATTTATGAAAACCCGTTCTACCTATTTTGGTCTTGATAAAACATTTGCACCAAGAGATGCAATTATTACAGGCCTTGCAACAGTAAATGGAAGAAGAATTGCACTTTATGCTCAGGATTTCACAGTTTTGGGCGGTTCTTTAGGTGAAATGCACGCCTTAAAAATAGTAAAAATGCAGGATCTTGCAATGAAACTTGGAATTCCAATAGTTGGACTCAATGATTCTGGTGGAGCAAGAATTCAGGAAGGCGTTGATTCTCTTTTTGGTTATGGAGAAATTTTCTATAGAAATACAAAAGCATCTGGTGTGGTTCCGCAAATAGCAGTTAATATGGGACCTACTGCTGGTGGTGCAGTTTACTCTCCTGCTATTATGGATTTTGTTATTATGACTGAAAAAGCATTTATGTACATTACTGGTCCAAATGTTGTTAAGGCAGTAACTGGAGAAGAAGTAACACATGAAGGTTTAGGTGGAGGACTTGTCCATAACCAGAGAAGCGGAGTCGCTCACTTTCTTGCAGGTGATGATAAAGATGCACTTGATACATTAAAGAAACTTCTTTCGTACATACCTGATAACTATCTTCAAGACCCTCCAGTAATTGAAACAGAAGATCCAGTTGATAGAATTGAAGAATCTCTAAGAGATGTTGTTCCAACAGATCCTTCAAAATCTTATGATGTTATGGATATTATTAAAAAAATAGTAGATAATGGTGAATTTTTAGAGGTTCATAAATATTTTGCTCCAAATATCGTTGTTGGTTTTGGTAGGATAAGCGGTATAAGTGTTGGAATAGTAGCAAACCAAGCAAAATTTATGGCTGGTGTTCTTGATATAAATTCTTCAGATAAAGGTGCAAGATTTGTTAGATTTTGCGATGCATTCAATATTCCAATAATAACATTTACAGATTGTCCTGGATATTTACCTGGAGTAAATCAAGAACATGGTGGAGTAATAAGACATGGAGCAAAATTACTTTTTGCATATTCTGAAGCAACAGTTCCAAAAGTAACAATTATTTTAAGAAAGGCATATGGTGGTGCTTATATTGCTATGTCTTCAAGACATCTTGGTGCTGATGTTGTATATGCATATCCAACAGCAGAGATTGCTGTTATGGGAGCAGAAGGAGCAGCAGAAATTATATTTAGAAAAGATATCCAGAGTGCAGAAGATAAAGAAAAAATGAGACAACAAAAAATCAAAGAGTTTAGAGATCAATTTGCTAATCCCTACAGAGCAGCAGAAAGAGGTTATATTGATGATGTTATAGACCCTGCAGAAACAAGATTAAAAATAGCAAAAGCACTTGTTTTTTTAAGGAGTAAATCAGTTGAATCTCCTTCAAAAAAACATGGAAATATTCCACTATAGGAGGAATTTATGAAAATAGTTACTTTCTGGGATACAATTTTATTTGGAATATTAGCCATGTCGGTTGTCTTTGCAGTATTAGCCCTTCTCGGTTTTATAATATCTCAATTTAAAACTTTTTTCTATAAAGAAGGTAAACCTCCAAAAGAAAAAATTGAGAAAAAGGAAGAATTACAAGAAAAAGTATTGCCTGAAGAAAAAAATAAAAAGAAAATTGCTGCAATGGTTGCAGCAATAAATATGTATCTTAGTTCAAGAAAAGGAGTGACATTTGCTTTCTTAACACCCTCAAAAGGAGAAGGTGTTAATTTATGGAAGATAAAAAGTACATTAGGGAAGAGAGTAACCGAATCAAAAGAAAGGAGATGGAAAAATGGCTAAAAAATTTAAAGTAACCATTGATGGTGAAACATATGAAGTTTTAGTTGAAGAAGTTGGTGAAACACCAGTAATAAAAAAAATAAGTGAAGTTAAAGAAGAACCAAAAATTCAAGAATCACCAAAAAAAGAAATACCAGTTCAGGTTCCAGTATCAGAACCAAAAGTAGAAAAAAAAGTTCCAATAATAGAACCAGGTAAAAATATTCTGACTGCTCCGCTTCCAGGAAAGATATTAAAAGTTGTAACATCTCCTGGTGCAAAAGTTAAAAAGGGACAACTTCTTTTAACAATTGAAGCAATGAAAATGGAAAATGAGTTTTTTGCATCTAATGATGGAGTTGTAAAAGAGATTTTTGTGACACCAGGTCAAATAGTTGAAACTGGTGAAAAATTAATATCAATTGAGGTAGGTGGCTAATATGTCATCTCTTTTAGATTTAATAAAAATAAGTGGATTTGCTAATATCACTTGGGGTCAGATATTAATGATTGGAATTGCTCTTGTTCTACTTTATCTTGCTATTGCTAAAGAATTTGAACCACTTCTTCTAATTCCTATAAGTTTTGGTATGCTTCTTGCAAATCTTCCTCTTGCAGGCATGGCATCACCTGGTTCACCTTATCCAGGAATTTTTTATCTATTCAAGCAAATTGGTCTTGATACAGAGGTGTTTCCTCTTCTTATATTTTTAGGTTTAGGTGCATTGACGGACTTTGGACCTTTAATTGCTAATCCATGGACAATACTTATGGGTGCTGCAGCACAACTTGGTATTTTTATTGCTCTTTCAATAGCAAAAATTATTGGTTTTACAATAAAAGAAGCAGGAGCAATTGGAATTATTGGAGGAGCAGATGGTCCTACAGCAATTTATACTGCCGTTAAACTTGCACCACATCTTATTGGTCCTATAGCAGTTGCTGCATATACTTATATGTCACTTGTTCCTTTAATTCAGCCACCAATAATGAAAGCTTTAACAACAAAAAAGGAAAGACAGGTTATGATGGAGCAATTAAGACCTGTTTCAAAAACAGAAAAGATTCTTTTTCCCATTGTAACAACAATTGTTGTCAGTCTTATCTTTCCGGTTATCACACCAATTATTGGTATGCTTATGTTAGGAAATTTATTTAGAGAATGTGGGGTTGTAGAAAGATTAAAAAATACAGCAGCAAATGAGTTTATAAACATCGTTACAATCCTCCTTGCAACAACAGTTGGTTCAACTATGGATGCTAAAACCTTTTTAACACCTAAAACAATTGGAATTATTGTTCTTGGAGTTATTGCCTTTGCAGGTGGTACAGCAGGAGGTGTTCTATTAGGAAAACTATTTTACTGGCTAAGTGGTGGTAAAATTAATCCTCTTATAGGTTCAGCAGGAGTATCAGCAGTTCCAATGGCAGCAAGAGTTAGCCAAAAGGTTGGACAAGAAGAAAATCCTGGTAACTTCCTTCTTATGCACGCAATGGGACCAAATGTTGCAGGTGTTATTGGAACAGCAGTAGTAGCAGGTGTTATGATTACAATACTCGGAAAATTATAATTTATGAGAGTTAAGCGACTAATTCTTTCTTCACTATTTACTTGTTTAATAATTATAGGTGCTTACATATCTATTCCTCTTCCTTTAACACCAATACCTTTTACACTTCAACTTCTTTTTGTTCTACTTTCAGGAGTTTTTCTTGGTCCATTTTATGGTTCTCTCTCTTCAATTATCTATATTTTAATTGGAGTTTTAGGTTTTCCAGTTTTTAGTGGTGGAAATAGTGGAGTTGGTTATCTTTTTGGAAAAACAGGTGGATATCTTTTTGGATTTATAATTGCATCTTTTGTGACGGGATACATTTATAAAATAGATAAAAAATTACTTCCTGTTGCTATAATTTCAGGAATTTTTCTAATACATTTATGTGGAATTCTCTATCTATCACAAATTCTATCATTAAATATTTATAAAGCATTTATTATTGGCTCACTCCCTTTTATTCCAGTTGATTTGGTTAAAGGAATTTTAGTTTACATAATTTCACTCAGTTTGCTTAAAAATAGAGAAATTAGAAGAATCTTTTTAATAAAAGAAAGTTAGAACTATTTAGAAATTAATAATTTCTAAACAAAAAGAGTACACCCACGAGTGTACTCTTTTTTTAATTTATGTTTATAATTAATTTTTTGAAATTAGAGTATTATTCATTAGATAAATTAAAAAAAGAGATCAAAGAAATTATTGGAAAACATCTTGTTTTTAAAATAGAAAATTTTAAGAAATCAATAATAAAATTAGAAGAAGATCACATTAAAAATGCCTTTCAAATTAAATTAATTGATTATAATAATAATTTTCTTAAAATGATTGAGGACAGAAATTTAACTACTCATATTTAT
>JBAMLT010000033.1:0-1616 GCA_039793425.1 Caldisericota bacterium | reverse complement strand
ATTTCACCTCTTATTACACATGCTGCTTCCCATAACCAGTTTTCAAGATCATTTAGATTATTGTACATCATAAATTAATCTAAAGACTCTCTTATAAAGTTTTTTACCCATTTGTTTAATATTGTAAATTTTTTAAAAAATAAAAATTATTCTTTCTTTGATCTACTCATATTGCAATATCTATGAGTTAATCTAGCATTTTCTGGAATTGTTTTTCCACCCATCCAATATTGCTTAATATGATCAATTGCTGCATCATCTATATTTTCGATTTTTTGACCACATATTGCACATGTAGGATCTTTTTCATAAAGTTCCTCTTTCAATTTTCGAGTAAAACATCGAGGTTCTTTTTTAGCTATTCCAATTATTTCTTGAAGTGTAAGTCTCCAAATGTCAAATCTTTTCGTTACCGTCTCTTTGCTACTTGTAGAAAGTACAATTGAATCTATGAAATTTTTGTTAGTGGTCATTAAATTAATCAATGCCTCTCGAATAGAGTCTAGATTTTGATAGACTATATTTTTATCTTCCTTAGAAAAACTCCACATTAAAATATCATATAACGAAGCATTAAATTTTTTAGTTTCCCAATGACCATTTGGATTTTCACCATCACCCATAATAAATCTTTTAAAAGCATGATCTCCAAGCAATGATTTAATAATTGAAACTGCATTCTTAAATGCTTTTCTAAGTTCTTCACTATTTTTTTCATCTATGTTTTGATATTTTTCCATTTCTTTATTAAGAAAATTTTTCATAGGTGGTTTATAATTAAGATAACTTTGATGATAGAAGCTAGCAAATCTAAGCACAAGTTCAACATCCCTCATCCTTCGTTCAGGTGCTTTTAAATTTAATAAATTCATAAAATCTTTATCCAAAGCTAATTCTTTTAATAAATCATTAAACGGTCCTCTGTAAACACAATTTCTTAACTCTTGATCATTTAATGAAACTGCACCTATATTCAATCTTTCAAATATTTCAAATTTTAAGTCTGGATCAGATTCTTTTTTAAAGGTAATTGTATGAATCGGATAAGATCTAATATGATCTTGCAATTTTTCATCAATTTCATTGTATTTTTTTCCATTTAACTCTAAAAATACTTTTACTCCAGTTAACTTAAATTCTTTTCCATCGGGAAATTTACCATCTATGAAAGAAAAAAAAGCAGTTAATCTTTGTTGTCCGTCAATAACATATTCTTTTCCATCATTTCCCTCAGACAAAAATATTATTGGAATTGGAATATTGAGTAAGGCTGATTCTATTAAACGTGAAGATTTTTTATTATCCCAAACAAAATATCTTTGAAAATCTGGTTGTAATATCAATTTACCTTTTTTATATTTATTATACAGTGATTCAATTTCAGGATCTGCTTTTTCTGTAAAAATTTGTCTGTTTGTAGATATAGGTTCTAAATCCTCTGTTTGTTTTTCTTCAAACTCTATTTCATCTCCTTCAGAATTATCCTTTTCGTCCATAAAATCACAAGAAGATAATATCTAAAAACATTATTAAATTTTATTATACTTCCCCAATTTTACAATTGAACATTTTTAAATCACAAAAATCAGGTTACTAGAGTTTTGCGTTAATTTTAT
>JBAMLT010000032.1:0-1632 GCA_039793425.1 Caldisericota bacterium | reverse complement strand
GTATCATTTATGCTGGCAGTATATAAGAGACCTGCCACTGCAGGATTAAAAATATATAAAGCGGAAAAGGTTATTTTCACCCAATTATCCATTTTTGATAAAGAAAGAAATATGTAGGCAGAAAAAAATCCTATGAAAAATAATGAAAGCAACCAAATATGTTCTGCAAATACGTTGTTATTAAAAATTTGGACGCTCAGCCAAATAAAAAATTGATATGGTAATGCAGAACCATAAAAACCAAAATTTTGCGGATTCCAACTATATAGATAATAGTTCAGACCATATTTGCTGAAAGGAAAAGTCCCGAGATCAGGGAATGTTAATAGATCAGTGCTAAAAAGTATACCCCAAAAGAAAATTAATACCATAAATGTGAATATCAAAGATCCAAAGAAGATGAATTTCCTTTTTAATAAATGTTCTTTAATATTATTTAAGAAATCCATATATTCATCACCTTCCTTCACCTTTATAATTTCGAGCAGCAAACATTTTTATTTCATAGTATAAAATTTTAGTAAAATTTGGAAAAATTGATGATAAGAAATAATAAGTCAATAATTTAAAACTTAGAATTTTGTTATATTTTAATAATTTTTGTACATTTTTAAAAACATACCTCATATCCAATTTATTTTTTTTATTACACATGTAAAGTCTAACTTTATCATTGAATATTTCAAAATGTGCGAAAATCTCATAGGGCATATCCTTGGTCAATTCCAAGTTTAAATTAGAAATCTCCATATATTTGAATAACAAATTCTCTAATTTTCTGTAATAATCTTCCATATCTTCTGAATAAAGGTGTGACTCAGATTCATGAACAGTATATGCAGTTAAAATTTTGGAAGAAAACATTAAATCATAATCACTTAGTAACGCTGAATAAAAGAAGAAATAATCTAAACTGCCCCTAAGATTTACTAGAATTTTTTCTTGCTGATGTATTATATCTTTTTTAATGGCCATGGAAGATACATTAAAATTTATACCGTATTTTAAATATTTAACAAAATTGAAGGTGTTTTTTCTATCTTTATCTAAAATAATGTCTCTATCTATTTGCTTTTGCATAAATACTTTAATATCCATTCCTTTTTCATTGATAAATTTCAAATTGTTACGAAAATAACCTAAATTTTCATTTTCTTTAAATTCTTTTAAAATTATCTCTAACCTTTCTGGAAAAAAATAGTCATCATCTTCTAAAATGCATATTACTTTACCGTTAACCTTTTTAACAGTATCAATAACATACTTACCTATGATTTTCATTTCTTCCGTACTCAAATTTATTGATTTAAAATTGTATTTATCTATTAAATGATCTATTAGTTGATCCTCAAAATTTTTTATTACAAAAACTTCATAATAATCTTTAGAGAGTGTTTGTTTTGCAACGCTTTCAATTGCCCTTGGTAAAAAATCTCTTCTATTGAAGGCAGTGATAATAACTGAAATATATGGTTTTTCTTCCTCTTTTTTAGGAATTATATTATCCACCATTAAATATTTGCCTCCTTTCTCAAAAATACATTATAATTTTCTATAATAAAAATATTTCGAAATTAATAAGAGTGATGAAATGTTAAGAGGATAAAATCCTTAAAACATTTTGTCATCTTT
>JBAMLT010000031.1:301-1644 GCA_039793425.1 Caldisericota bacterium | reverse complement strand
TTCACAATTAAATTTTTTATAAAGATAGTAAAAATCATAAGCCTGCAAAAGATTGTAACTAAATTCAGTAAAAGAAATTCCAATTTCCAATCTATTTTTTACTGACTCCTTGGCCAACAAATAAGAAACAGTAAAATTTTTACCAACTTCTCTTAGAAAATCAAGCAATTTAAATTGTGAATACCATTGGTAATTATTAAGAATTAATAATCTCTCTTTTGTCTTTTCTGATTTAAAGAAATTTTGCAGTTGTTTTGTAAGTTTTACTATATTTTGCTGTATTACTTTCTTTCCCAAAAGTGGCCTTTCTTCTGATTTTCCTGAAGGATCGCCAATTAAACCAGTTGCTCCACCTAAAACTAATATTATTTTATGCCCCTCATTTAAAAATCTCTTTAAGGTAATAAGATGAAGCAGATGGCCTAAATGCAAGCTTTTGCCAGTAGGATCTATGCCATAATATAAAACAATCGGACCCTTTTTAAGTCTTTGCTCTAATCCTGATAAATTTGTTGCCTGATGAATTAATCCTCGGTTTTTTAAATCCTCTAAAACATCCATAATATTTATTCACAATTTATAATTTCTAACTCAAGTTAAATTCATTTTAACACCTCTTGGCTTCAAATTCAAAAGGAAAGATAATAGAGATAATTAAAGGTCGAAATAAATAAAATTCAATAAAATAATAAAATAAATAAACAATATGAAAAATAAAGCTTCTAAAATAGTTCTTACAGTAGTTTTTGTAGGCATATTAGCATGGAATGCTTCATTTGTTAAAGCAGAAACTAATGAAGAAATGATTAAAACTCTACAAGCTTTAGTTCAAGCTCTTATACAAATGGTTCAAAAATTACAAAAACAATTAGCACAAATAAAATTAACTCCTCCTACTACTATTACTATTCCGCCCCGCTCTATTCCTCCTTTTGATGTAAATGATGAAGAAATTTATTTAAAACCCAAAAGAGGTTCTAATGACAAATGGGGTTTTATTGATAAAACAGGTAAAGAAGTAATTCCTTTTAAGTATGATTATGCTTATGATTTTTCTGAAGGCTTAGCACATGTTGGACTTAATGGCAAACGGTTCTGTATTGATAAAACAGATAAAGAAGTACTTTGCTCTGACCCACCCTGAGTAAAAGTAATAAATTTAATTTAAAAATAATTCTTTTAAGTTTTTAATTAAAATTTAGTAAAATTAATAAAGGCCAACATCAATCTGTCTTAATTCCCTAAAAGGGAAATTATAGACGGATAAATATTAAAATAATAAAAATAAAATCCATTACTTCAATTACTTTGTCAAAACCACCAATTACTCTCCCTGATAAATC
>JBAMLT010000031.1:0-291 GCA_039793425.1 Caldisericota bacterium | reverse complement strand
ATTTTAATATCTCATACTTTATCTTGTAAATAAAAGTCCAAATAAAAGCCGCAAGAGTTAAATAAATTAAATAAATATAGTGCTAGTAAGATGGTTTAATACAAGGGGTATTAAACTATTTTTCTAAATAAAAGAGAGGGGGATTATCAGCATCATCAAGGTTAAACCAAACACAACCGTAATTTGTGTGGTCGCAAACACCGTAAGCAAAAAAGAGATAAAGATCTTCTAAGTTTTTATTTCTTTTGTTTAATTCATTTTGAATAATTTCTTTGTTATTTTCAAAACATT
>JBAMLT010000030.1:412-1644 GCA_039793425.1 Caldisericota bacterium | reverse complement strand
TATGAAAAAAAAGTCATAAAAAAAATTTAAATAGGAAAACATATTATTGATATATAATTAAAACGACGGGTAATCGGGCTAAAGCCTTATAACTCCACCCGGAGTCGATTACCCGGTAACTAAAACTTTTTATTTATATGAAAAAATCATAAGAAGTTTTAAATAGGAAAAAGATATTTTATTATTTGGTGATAATATGAAATATTTGTCAAAAGAAGGTATAAAACACATAGAAAGAGAAGCAAGAGATATTGAAAAAGAAATAAAAGAAATTGAGAGCAAGATTAATAGACTTGATACAAAAGATATAAACACATTAATAGAAAAATTGAAAGCGAAAAAAGAAAAAATAGATGAGAAATATAATGAAATAGAAAAAGAGTATAAAAGAGATTTTACTCCGCTTATTGAAAAACAAAAGGCAATTGAAAAATCTTATGACGAAAAAATCAATGAATTGGATAAAAAATATCAAGAAGAGCGTAAAAAACTTATAAATGCTAGTAATTCAGAAAGAGATTCATTGTATGAGAAAGTAATATTTCCATATCTAGACATTTACCAAGGTGCAAAAAATTATTTAGAACAAACAAGTAATACAATTCAAAATACAATAGAGAAATTGAAAAGAAGGAAAAAATTGTGAAAAAATTTAAATAGGAAAAGAATATTTTATTAATTGGTGATAATAATATGAAATATTTAACAGAAGAAAATTTAGAGTATACCAAAAAACGTGAGAAGGAAATTAAGAAAGAAATGGAAGAAATCAAGAATAAGGCAAGTGAATTGGATTGGGATGATGCGAGAACTTTAATGATGGAACTGAATGAAAGAAAAAGAAAAATGGAACTAGAATCTATGGACGTAGGGAAAGAGTAT
Organism: Caldisericota bacterium; assembly: GCA_039793425.1. GTDB lineage: Bacteria > Caldisericota > Caldisericia > B22-G15 > B22-G15 > JAAYUH01. Next base: position 762 of record JBAMLT010000030.1, on the reverse strand, counting down.
GATGACATTTGGAGTAAGTATGCTGCAAAATATAAGATATTTGATGAATTACAGGTAAAGTTACATCAATCGAAATTTAAAAAGATGATAGATCCATATCGGAAACTTTATAATGATATTGAACATTCTTTAGGTAATATGATATTTGCAATTGAAGACACAGTACAAGTATTGGTAGAAAAGAGGATGGGAGGAAAAAGAGTGAGAATAAGACCAAGGAGGAAAAAATAAAAATACGAAAAAATTGTAAGAAGTTTTAAATAGGAAAACCTTTTAATTATTTTAAAGGAGGAATGAAAAATGAATTCCAAAAAAATAATTCGTAATGCAAATAAGAGAAAGAAAAGAGA
>JBAMLT010000030.1:0-402 GCA_039793425.1 Caldisericota bacterium | reverse complement strand
AATATCAAAAGAAAGAAAGACAGATAAAAACACATAAAATGAAAAAATCAAAGTGGGACATAATTCGGTATCAAATTTATAACTTTGTCTATCAATTTACGAGACCATGGGAAGGAAAGTATGCTGTTTTATTATCTAAAACAGGTTCAGATGTAAGATTTGAGAGACTTCCAAGTATTTCTCAAGAATATTGGATTAATGATTTACCCTGGCATCACCTTGAAGTTATAGGGACTATAGAAGGAAGAGGTTTAGATGGAATAATAATAGATGTTCAATATAAAAATCATGAAATACATGAACAAGGATATTACAATATAAATATCGGTAAATATCAATACTGAAAAGAGTAATTGAAAAATGATAAGATGGATAACAAAAAAAGGAAAGAATGAGGAAAAC
>JBAMLT010000029.1:0-1647 GCA_039793425.1 Caldisericota bacterium | reverse complement strand
TTTATTTGTTCCTTATACCTTTCTTTAAATGCTAGAAATTCCTGTATTTCACTTGTTGAATAATCTCTAAAAATATACCTTTGGGGTGGCGAAAGAAATATTTGAAAGGCATTAGCGCCGATATTAACTGCATTTTGGAAGCTATTTTTTATACCGCCGGCTGATGATACATGTGCACCTATTAACATTTGTTGATTTTATGATATTTTGATTAGATAATAAACTATGTTTAAAGACAAGGTCTTTTTCATCAGAGACCGTATTTTTAAATTTTTCTCTCAAAATAAAGAAAATATTGTTTTTTATCTAAATTTAATTGTTGTCTTTTTGATTATTGTATTGGGAATTTTTATCTTTGTAAAATATCATAAGCAGATAGAGAATGCTATATTTACCAATTCTGATACGAATTCAATAAATCAAAATACAATTAAGATAGAGAATACTCTGTATATTGTGATTGACATTAATGGTGCTGTAAATAAACCTGGTGTTTATACTCTTAAATCGGGAGATAGAATAATTGATGCTATTAATATTGCTGGGGGATTGCATGAAGAAGTAGATCTTGTCTATGTTGCTCAGAAAATAAACAGAGCACAAAAGCTTGTTGACGGACAAAAGATTTACATTCCATTTCGTTTTGAAAATAATACGAGTGTTACACAAGTTGAGGACAACGCTAACATACAGACTAATACATCAAAAATAAGTATAAATAATGCTACTCAAGAAGAATTGGAAAGATTGAATGGAGTAGGACCTGTAACTGCACAAAAGATCATAGAAAATAGACCATATGTTACATTGGATGAATTAGTTAAGAAAAACGTAATTTCCGAAAACCTTTTTAATAAAATAGTTGATGAGATTGAACCTTGAAATCTGGAATCAGATACGTTATTCATACATTTCTACTTATGCTTTTTGGTTTTATTTTAGTTTTATATTATTTTTTGTAGGTTTGTATTTTGCTTTTTTCTTTTTATGTACTTTATCAATATTGATATCTGTTTTTATTGTTTTCAAGATGATTCAAGTTAATTCTAAATTTGCTCTAGTAATATTTTTAATTTTTCTTTTTCTCTTTATGTACATTAATTTATATGTTTTTAAATACGAAATTAATTTTGGTTCAAAATATGATTATATCTGTGGTTTGATACGAGATATAGATTCAAGATACATTCACTTAGTTTTTGCATATTCAGAAAAAGGAGTTTTCGCAGTGCCAACTAGATTGCGTAAGGATGATGTATCAAAAATTGTTGAAAATCCTATTAAATTAAGTAGTTTATGTATCAAAAATGAATTCTTTGTTAAGAATTTTCGAACGAATGAAATCATAATAGAATTTGATGAAAATATAGAAGTAGAATACGAAGATAATTTTCTATCTTTGACTTTAGATAAAATGCGAAATTTTCTTGTTCAAAATGTTTCTTTATATTTGGGCGAAAATACCAAGTATTTTTTGGCTATTGTTTTTGGAATACAAGATTATTTGGACTCTGAGGATAAAAAGAATTTTGATGAAGTTGGTTTGGCTCATGTGTTGGTCGCTAGTGGGGCTAATATACTTTTGGTGATTATGGTCATAAGAAAGATTGTATCTATGCTCAGATTAAAAAATAACAAATTATTTAT
>JBAMLT010000028.1:0-1647 GCA_039793425.1 Caldisericota bacterium | reverse complement strand
GAGAAGAGCAAGATCGGATCAAAGTTTACAAATAAAAGTATTATGCATGGGGTAAAGAAAATATTTAAATTATTGAATAAAAGACCTAAAAATAAAAAGGCAGAAACTAAAAATAAAAGGGCGGAAAAGGTGGAAGGATGAACGCTACACAAAAGTTCGGTCTTTTTCTCATTTCCTTTACAACAATATCATTATTAATATACAGGGTGATTGTTGACTTCAAGTTCATATCGTCTGTTATACCTACATATGTATCTCAATGGTTCAATGCTTTTGCACTGACATTTTCAATCATTTATGCAATAGCAGGTGTTTTATTATTTTCACCATATATTAGAAAAGTACTTGTTCTAATAATTATGTTTTTCATATTTTTCGCTCTCGGACTATATTTTGCGGAGGCGATGTTATGATGGAAGAAAACCCAAGTGTATTATCCCTAGACGAACTGGAACAGAGGTATCAGAAAATTAAGCAGGAATTGAAAGACTGCGAGAAAAGGAAGGCCGAACTTGAGAAAATGAAGGAGCACCTGAAGGAAGAGATACACCACAGAAAGAAATTTCTAAAACATCAAAGCAGATACACGTGGAGGGTGGAAAAATGAAAAGGATAATACACAACGGTAAAAAAAAATATACGCTAATAGTTCGTAAAGTATATGGAAATAAATATTTGGTTCAGTTATACACTGTTACAAATAGAAAGAAGATTATGAAAGTATATGGTCTTTATGATTCCTTATCCGATGTTGAAAAGGGTTTAAGAGGAAAGAAAAAACCTGAACCCTGGCAGGGGGGTGTTAAGTATGATTTACCGAGATCTCTCAAAATATATAGAGGATAATGATGTAGAAGGTTTAAAAAATTATATTCGGAAGGAATATTATTCAACATTCCCAATACCAAAAACAATAAAATATGTGAAACTGGATAAGGAGCAGGAGTTATTAAACAGAGGAATCAAATATGGAGCAGTAATAAAGAAATATATTTATCCTCTCGATTTCTTTAAATTTAAGAATACAAAGGGATTAAATATTGATTTTTGGTGTGATCCACATGCGTTAATGGAAAAGTTAGAGAAGTTACATAACGGAGTTTTATTAGACACGCCAGTAATAAGGTTTGATCCAGTTATTAATGAAGACATAGGTCATGAGGGTCGTCATCGTTCTCTTGCATATTACATAGCAGGTGTCAAGTATATGCCAATATTAATAATGTTTATACACTTCCGCTCATATATTCCTGTAGATAAAATTGATAACAGGATTTTAAGAAAATTTAGACCTTATAAAATTTATGAAAGATAAATAGGAGGTTATTAAAATGAATGAAAAAATAAACGGCGAATTAATAATTATAATATATTTCCCAGCATCCAAAAATAATTATTCTCACGTCTGTAAAATTTTCCTCGAGAAATCTTTACCCAGATATTTGAAAGATTATGCAAAAGAAATTAGACCCTTAATTTTTTCATTAATAAAATTTTCAAGTTTTAAAACATTAAAAACTGCAGGTTGTCAATACGTATATATTATTAAAGATGCGACACCTGAATTTTTCGAAAAAATGTACGATTTTTTAGATAGGAAGAAAAGGACGAATGAATTTTTAAACAGTTATTCGACGATTTTCGGAC
>JBAMLT010000027.1:0-1650 GCA_039793425.1 Caldisericota bacterium | reverse complement strand
TTCCGAGGACTGCGTTCATGTGAACTTTGCTTATTCACTGCCGAGGGTAAGGGAACTGATGGAAAGTATGAAATAAAAATTAAGTAAAAATTTTAATTAAATAATTTTTAAATTCAATAATTTTATCTATGTTATTTGGCTGAAGATCATCAATTACTCTTATCCCTTCTTTTTCTAATTTATTTTTATAAACGGAAGGAATTAAAAAGAGGCTTATAAGCAAAATGTTATTTGTTTTAGGTAGAAGATTCTTATAAATTTTTAAAGTATTTAATAAATTCTCAAAATCTTTATTATTTGAAAGCCATTTTTCAGGGGGTAGGTGTTTGCATTCAATTACTAGATTTGCCCTAGAAAACTCATTGCCTTTTACCTTTAAATAATCTGTCTCCTTGTTTTCCGATTTTATGACCAATATATCTCTTCTTCTCCACATAGTTGAATCGCCAAAAAATGAAGAAATATAATTTTCATAATTTGATGGAGCTGGACCTATATATTGATATTCATGCCATAAATAGTAGAGATCGCTATCATTTTTAAAAATTAAAGATGGATGATCTTCTTTTCTAGTTCCCTGTTGAAAATAAGAGTGAATTATCTTTTTTGAATCTAGCAATTTGGCGATTAAAATTGAGATCCATATTTGATGAATAAATTTTACTGAATTTTCAAAACTTTTTTTCCTCATATTATTATTTGGAAAAAATAGAGAGGAAATTAAACCCTCTTCAAAATTTGAAAAATATTCATTGGTCCTTGTCATACTGGTAACAATATTCTCACCAATAAATTCATTATAAAATTTTTTAACATCATTTATCATTAAATTAATTATATCTTCCAATTGCTCAATTTCTTTTTTTAATTCATTATTTATATCAAAGTCAGTAAATTTAATAGTTAATTTTTCATCAATATATCTAATATAACCATTATCTAAGATACATTTTCTATATCCAAGAAAACCTGCTTTATTTGTGGTAGAAAATTCTAGTAAAAATTTTATTGAATTTTCAGGTATTTCATAAGTAACTGTATGTAATTTTTCATCATTTATTTCATCTATTTTTTTAACATCAGGGATTTTGGAAATGTGAATCAATTTATTTCCATCATAAAAATAATAAAAAGTTCTTCTTCTTGTTTTTGTTTTCCATTCTTCAGTAATTAATGCCATTTTTTCTACCGCTATTGATATTCTGGTCTCCATTCTATTTTTAGTTCTTTTTTCTCTTCTTCAGGTTCTTTTTGTAAAACTTCTAAAATAAAATCACTAACAAATTTTGGGTTTTTTCTAAACATAGTTATCATAGTTTGCTGTAATTCTTTATTGTCCCTTGGTAAGAGGTCAGTAATCATTTTCTCCAATCCAATTTCTATTATTAATTCTGTATAATTTTCTAAACTTTCCATTTTTTCTTCCATTACTAATTCTATGATAGGTTTAAAAAATTCTATTTTTTCTATCGTTTCCTCAGAAATTTTTAATTTTTTATTATTCTTTACCATTTTCCACACCTCTTTTATTTTTTTGATTCTCATTAATATGTTTTAATGGTATAATTATTACCTGAACTATATCACCCTCTTTAATTCCAGCAGATCTCATTTCTTCTTCTGGGATAGAGATCCTTCTCCCAGACTGAA
>JBAMLT010000026.1:0-1653 GCA_039793425.1 Caldisericota bacterium | reverse complement strand
GAAAAGCAATAAGTGTTAATGATGAACTTTACAGAAAAATTAAGTCAAATATCTTGTTTGTTAGAACTTTAGATACAGGAGGCTTGGATGGAAGAGCTGGATTATATTTAATCAATGAAGTTTTTGGTGCAGATGGCATTTTAACTTCAAAGTCAAAATATAGAACCCATCCGATACAAATGTTCTTTAAATCTCAAATAGGAAAAGAAAAGCAAATTTTACTAAAAAATTACTTTAACTTGATTTTAGAATATTTTAGAGAACAAACTGACAGCGAGTTTATGACTACTTACAAATATTCAAACAGCAAATACACAAGAAAATATTTAGGGCTTTCACAGGTAAAAGAATTAATAGAAACTTTCCCCATTTTGGTTTTAAAGAATGATAAATTACATGAGTTTAAAACTTTAATTGAGAAGAAAGATGTTGAGGAAATAATTTCTTTTGTTAAATTTTATAATAAAACGAGGGAGGTTTTTTAATGGGGTTAAAAGGAAATTTAGAATACTGGAAAATCTCTCTTGAAAATCCTGAACCTCTAATAGATGACTATTATATATTTGATAACGTAATTGTTGAAGACAAAGAGTTGATCCAAAAGGTGAATAAATTAAGAGGGCTCATTATAAGTTACTGTGTTGTACTTGAAAAAGATAAAAAAATGGCAGAAATATTACTTGATGAAATTTATAAGATCTTAACATCAACTGATAAAATAAAGTATACGGAATTTGTTGCATTTTGGAAGGTTTTGGATATGTCTTTCTCTGTATTTATTGAACTGCCAAACTCAAAGGATATTTTGTCTAAATTATTAGAAGAGTATTGTTATCGCAGAGGACAACTATATGACAATTTGGGTTATTCAAACATTACAGTTCAAGCGTTATATGATAGTGGAGTTTCAAGAGAGAAGGGAACAGCTGGAATAACAAAAGTATTATACTTGACAAGTGAAATTCTTCGTTTAGATAAACATTTAAGAAATATTGAAGAAGTTATGAACTTTGGAGGGTATTTTTTACCTGATAAAGAGGATAAAGAACTTTTTGATCTTTTTTGTAAAGAATTTAGAATTCATTATGAATTTGGAACGAGTCATCAAGGGAAAAAACCAGACGTTGTTTTAAAAGTAGATAATCACTTCTTAATAATAGAAGCAAAACATATCAAAGAATCTGGCGGAGCTCAAGACAAGCAAATCAGTGAAATTATTGATTTTATAAGATATTCTGAAGACTCAGATTTTATACATTATATCTCGTTTATGGATGGCACTTATTTTAATGCTTTTATTGAGCTTCCATCCAAGGATAGCTCAAAAGTAAACAGGCAAAAGGAAGATATTGAAAAATATCTAAAAGAAAATCCCAGAAATTTCTTTGTTAATACATCCGGACTTAAAAAAATTTTTGAAAATTTAAGAGAAGTTAAAAATGAGTGAAATTTGGAGCAAAAAGTTTTAAAAAACAAGAAAAAATTGCAATGCTTTTTTCAACACATTAAAGACATTATCTACTTTATCCCAAATTTCAAAATTTAAAATTAAAACTATGAATTTTTTGATGTTATTTATAGATAAATAAATCTGATATATTGGAAGAAAAGGATGTTAAAGAAAAATACAATAATGCGGGCGGCTTTTTCAAA
>JBAMLT010000025.1:0-1655 GCA_039793425.1 Caldisericota bacterium | reverse complement strand
ACGATAACCTACTTTATTGTTTGAATAAAGGACAAGCATCAGCAAGAACAGAAAAAGGAGTAAAAACAAAAACAACACCCGAAGGTAATCTAGAGGATCCAATACACCCAATCAAACTTCTCCACTCTGTTGGATGTAGCTATATAGCTCGTACATTCAGTGGTCATCCCCATCATTTATTGGAAACTCTAAAAGATGCTATAAATCATAAAGGATTCTCTTTTGTTGATGTATTACAACCATGTATAACTTTCAATAAGCACAATACTTATGGATGGTTTAATGAACGAATAAAAATAATTAAGGAAGAAAATAATTTACACAATATTTATACAAGTAATAAATTAGATGAAATAACTCTTGGTGTATTTTGGAGAGAAAGTAAAATTTGTTTGGAAGAGGCAATGGGTATAGGCAAGGTTGCAAGTGATGAAATACCACAAATACCGGATACGAATAAAATAATACAACATTATAAAATTTAAAAAATATTTTCAGATCCCAATTCTATCTGAATCTCCGAGAAGATTTTATCGTTTATCTCTATTTCAACTTTATTTTGATTTAAAGACATTAGGTATTTAATAACACTTAGTGTATAACTATCAATATAATTATTTCTGACTAAAATTTTTGTCTTATTCCGTTGCTCCTCAAATATATCAACGGAAACAACGTTTAATCCGTAATTACTAAGGATTTCTCTATACTTGTCTGGTAAATAAGATACTCCAGCATAACCGTGAATAGATATTCTGACCTGTTCTTTTTTTATCTGCAAGTTATCAATGATTTTCATGAGATCTATATCAGATATTAGATTAATCTTTCTCTCTAATTTTTTTGAATAAGAGTTTAGTGCACTTACAACATATTTAAAATTCGCTTCACATACATCAACTAATAAATATTCATTATCAAAATCATATTTTGAATTAGATAAAAAAAATGTTTGTTGCCACAAATCCTTTGCATGATTTATAAAAACATAAAAAGCTTCATTTCTTGAATAAACAACAAAATCAACTTTAATATTCATTTGATTTATAACAAAGTATTTGATTGCACTCAGAAGTTTTTCTTTTACTAAATAAACCGTATTACGCCGAATAAAATCATGAATTTTTCCCTTATTACCAAAATTATCAATGATAAATTCAATATTTGAAATATCTAGGACATAGTAGGTATTATTTGTCTTAGAAATAACATACAAAAATGCTTGTTTTTTCGTTTCTATATCATCTATCAACAGAAAAGTAATTAGAGGACTTTGAATATAAATGTCATCACACTTATTGTCAAAGTAAGACACACTGTAAAAGAGTTCATTTTCAAACATTCTTTGCCTATACATAAAAAACACAACTGCAATCAATGCTGATAATATAAGTAAAATAATTAAATACTGTCTAAATCTTTTCTTATTTTGTGGATTTTTTTCAGAAATTTGCCCCTTTTGAGAATCTATTCGACGTTTTTGCCTGATATAAGATTTTGTTTTTAAATTACTTAAAAATACTAAGAGTGGATTACCTAAAAAATTTAAAATCAGGTTTTTTTTATTTTTCTTTGTATTAAAATTTTTCATGAAAATTAGACACAAATATTATCAAAATATCTTAAAAATACATCCGGAATAGGTGCCCTGAAAT
>JBAMLT010000024.1:0-1661 GCA_039793425.1 Caldisericota bacterium | reverse complement strand
TTTCAAAGTAAAATATAGATCTCTGTAGATTTGATAATATTTTTCATAAATATCAAAGTTTCCCTGTGGATAAATTACCTCTTTAACTTTAACCATATGAGAAACAGCTTCTTCAAAAGATTTATAATAACCACAAGTTATTGAACCAATTATACCTGCTCCTAAAGATGTAGTTTCAGATGTAATTAATGTCTCAACTGGTAAATTTATAACATCTGCTTTTATCTGATTCCATAATTTTGATTTACTTCCACCACCAACAATTCTCAATTTTGAAATATTAAATCCCATTTTTTTAAGAGAATTCAAAATATCATTTATACCATAAGCAGTGGCTTCAAGAATAGCCCTAACAAAATTTGCTCTGGTATGATTCATAGATATACCATAAAGTACACCTTTGGCATATGAATTCCATTCAGGAACCATTGCACCCATTAATGCTGGTATTAGAATTAAGCCTTCAGATCCTGCTTCAATTTTTTCTGCTTCAGAAGTTAATTGATCATAATTTAATTTATAATTATGAATCTGACAAAAGTTATCTTTAAACCATCTAAAATTTCCACCTGAAACAAACCCTGGATTTTCAATAAACCATGCATTTGTAATTGCATGAGCATGAGTTTCAACTAAATAATTTTTGTCTAATAAAGGTTTATATCCTGTAATTCCAACAACTTCAGCAGTTCCTGATACATCTAACAAAATTTCCTCTTTTAAAACTCCTGAACCAATGCAACCTGCATAATCATCTCCACATCCAAGAGCAACAATTGGAGTATATTTTATTCCAATATAATCACATATATCTTTCTTTAATTTTCCAATCTGATGAATACTTGGAAAAAGTGGTGGAAGTTTCTCCAATTTTATTTTAAATTCTTTTAATATATCCTCTCTATAAATTTTTTCTTTTACATCAAAAAATAGAGTAGATGATGCATTGCTATAATCTAATCCAAATTCACCAGTTAAAATGAAAGCAACATAACTTGCTGGAACTAAAAATTTATAAATATTATCAAAGTCATCAAAATTATTTTTTAACCATAAAATTTTAGGTAAAATATGAGAAGCATCTAAATTACAACCAGTTATTTCAAAAATTTTTTCTTTTGAAAAAACTTTTTCTATTAATTTTTCTTCCTCGATTGCTCTTCTATCCATCCATATTATTGCATTATGCATTGTTTCTAAATTTTTATTAATAGATACAACACCATCAACCTGTGCATCTATTCCAATAGCAGCACTTTCATCTTTTTCATCTTTTATTATTTCTTTTAAACCATTTAAGATAGCCCTCTCCCAATTTTTTGGGTCTTGTTCTGCCCAACGTGGTTTTGGAAAAATTATTTCATAATTAATATAAATATCTTTATTTATATTTCCATTTTCATCAATTAATGAAATTTTAGTTCCTTGTGAGCCTAAATCTATACCTATAATTTTCATATAATCATCTCCAAATAATTTTTACAAAATTTTAAGGGGTGGAAGAATGTCCCACCCCTCTTAATTAGTGCTTTTCAACATAATTAACAATTATAGCAGTTACAATGTAAAGCACTAATAAAGTACTTAAAATTGATAACAAATATATGCCACCTTTTATTAATTCAGAAATTTCTCCCATAATTATCCTCCTTCAACAACAA
>JBAMLT010000023.1:0-1668 GCA_039793425.1 Caldisericota bacterium | reverse complement strand
AGTTTTTCTTAAGCAATACTATGCCTGAAGCTTCCGCCATTATACCAAACTTACCAGATCCATAAAGTAATTTGGAAATATCATACATTGACAAACCATTTCGTGCAGTATACCAAATTGAATTTACGTCCAAAAGTACATAATCAATCTTAATTCTATAAACATGCCCTGATGGAGCTTTCATATATATATTGTTAATTGTTGAATTCTTTAAAAAAGTATAAAGAGCAGGAGTTAAAGTAGAATTTTCATATGGAAGAATATTATATATTGGAAATATTTCCGGTAAGTTATTTTGTATTAATATATAAGGGTCATTTTTTGGCATCATATTTACTATATGTTCCAGATCATTGAATCTTGTCCAGTTTACTGATGTTACACTATTTATATTAAAATTTGTTTCTGAATATATGTTTAATGGGCCGTAAGGAGTATATGTTAAATCTAATAAAACTAATAATATTAGTATTATAGAGACAATTTTTAATCTTTTATTTTTTAAGATTGTTTTTAATCTGTGATCTTTTTTTTTCTCTGTAAAATTTCCTTTTTTATTAAATATTTTAGATAATGCATCGATTGTACCTAGATATAAAAATGATACTATCAATGGACCATACTGCATTTTTAGGAACATTGGAAATGTGTAACCCCAAAAATTTGAGAAAAATAATAAATAAATAAATGGTAAATATAATATAATAAATTTTTTAGAAAATAACGGTAAACCCATAAATGGAAAGAAAATGATTGTTAATACAAAAATTTTATTATCAATAATGTTAAATAATGAACCACCACTGTAATGAGCGTTAGCAAGTAATCCGGAATGAATATTCAAATTATTACTGGGGTTAAATAAAATAAGTACAATTAAGGAAATAAAAAAAAGAGAAAAAGAAAATTTTAATCTAGATATTTGAAAATCAGATTTTTTATATTTCATTGAATACAAATTCTCAATCAATAAAACAATTGATAATAATAAAATGAATAAAATATAAGGATATCTTGTTATTCCTGCTAAAATAAACATAACAAATGAAGATTTATATTTATTTTTTATTAAGAAATAATATCCGAATAAAAAAAGAGTAGGAAATAGGGCTTGATAATGAAAATCAAAATAGTACATTCCGCTCAAATATGGATAAAATAAATAAGATAAAGCTATAAGCATTGATGATAATCTTTCCTTGAACAAATGTTTCGATATACCATATAATGGAAATATTCCCATTGTAATAAATATTGCTTGAAAAATCAGGATCAATAAAAAACTTTTTGGAATAAATAATGGAAAAATTAGCCATAGAATCATATTAGGATAGATATTAAAAGGATATAGCATGAATCCCCACGCCTTTTGCATAGCTAAACCTAAATCGAATACATAAGCATCTAAAGAATAAAATTTCATAATTGAAATATAAGACCAGTAGATTGAAAATGCTATGAATGATATTACAATAATTATAACAAAAGGATCCCCTTCAATACAGCTCCTTAATCTATTAAAAGATTGTATTGAATTTTTCAAAATTTTTCCTGAATACTCCACAATAACTTATAATAAAAATTTATTATTAAATTTTTTTCATTCTATAGCCTATTGTGATATCCTGAAATTATTTCCTTTTTATACCCCCTATCTTTCATTCTTTA
>JBAMLT010000022.1:0-1673 GCA_039793425.1 Caldisericota bacterium | reverse complement strand
ATTCCAATCCTTGATTAGACATCTTGCTCCAGAATACTTTGAACATATTACTGGTAATCCAGATGCTAATGCTTCAAGAACAACATAACCAAATTGATCATATAAACTGGGGAAAATAAATATATCGGAAAGTTTATATATTTCCATTAGTTCCATACCTTCTTTCCTTCCTGCAAAAAAAACTCTATTCTCAATTCCTAATTCCTTTGCTAATTTTTTTAAAGTAGCATCTAAATAACCATCTCCCACTATCATCAGAATTATATTATCAGCCAAATGAGGTAACATGTTTAGTAAAGAAATCTGATTTTTTTTCTGAGTTAAATTTCCCACTACTAACAATACTATCTTATTAATTGGTATACCAAACTTTTGTCTTAGAGATTCTTTGTTATCTAATTCCAAATATTTTTCTCTCCAAAATTTGATATTTATAGTATGCAATGAAAGATAGATATCGGACCATCTATTAGAAGGTAACAAACTTTTTAAATATTCAACTGCATCTAGACTATTTCCTATAAGTCCATCAACAAGTTTTACCAAGAATTTTCTATATATATTAACTGCAAAGTTACAATCCTTTTCTGTAACAGGTGTAGCCTCTAAATACATTACGACTTTTATATTTAATATTTTTTTTATCAATGAAATATATAAAGTCGGAGGCCAGAAGGCAATACTTATTATTATGTCAGGTCCTTCTTGAACAACATCTTTTATAAAAAAGGGAAGTTTTCTTTGATACATTTTAAAAATTTTTAATTTTGAAGATGTTAATTTGTTTTTAAAATTATTTATATTCCATTGTGGATGATTTAAAGAATATTCCCCGAATACAAAAAGGCTTAAATCTACCTGTTCTCCAAGAATATTAAAAAAATCAATATTTACAGGATATAGCGGTGGATGTAGAAAGACTATCTTCATTTATAATCCTTTACTTTACTTTTCAAACTATTTATTGTATTTCTTAACAAATAAAAAAGGTGTTCATAATCCATTCTTAAAGAATAATATAAGAATCTGTAACACATTGAAGATATCTTATAAACTTTGGTTTTATACTTGTTTAATTTAAACCTCTGAATTATCAAATTGTGTTCTCTTTCACATACATCCATAATTGTAGACGACTTGCTTTTATCATGAATTCTAAAAGCACCAAAAAAATCGTCAATAAATTTTGTTTTAAATTTCAAGCAAAAAAATCTTAAAAAAAACTCATAATCCATGCAAAAACGAAGGGAACTATCAAGCAAACCTAATTTCTGCATTGCTTCTTTTGACCAAAATGCAGATTGATTATGTGGGAAAACACCATCAGAAATGAAAGTGACAAGACTTACAGGACATAGTTTTATTTGGCCCTTTATTTCATCCTGTGAATCAATAATTAGAAAATTAGCATATAAAAGATTTATCGACCTATTTTGAAAAATTTCCGCTATTTTTCTAAAACTTCCAGGTGTATAAATATCATCAGAATTTAACCATCCAAAAATTTCTCCTGTTGCCATCTTAAACCCCTTATTTATCGCATCCGCTTGCCCTCTGTCTTTTTCGCTTACCCAGTAAGCTAAATATTTTTCATATTTTTTTATTATTTCCACGCTTCCATCTGTTGAACCACCATCAATTATTATGTATTCAAGATTTGCATAGTTTTGATT
>JBAMLT010000021.1:0-1680 GCA_039793425.1 Caldisericota bacterium | reverse complement strand
GTATATTAAATCCAATGCATTGAATGACATAGTTATACCTAGATACAGTATAAATATACCCGCAACAAGAGCAAGAAAAAGCCCATACGAAAGCCCAAGAAGTATTGAAGCAATAGATATAATAACAAAATATCCACTGTAAAATACACTATGAATACCACCTGTATTATACATAAAATATGTTATTACAAATTGGTCTACAAAAAATGTTAAAAAGCAAAATATATGACAATACTTGCTATCAATAGTTATTCTTATAATATAAAAAAGTATATAAATATAAATAAGACCTAAAAAAACATAATAGATTGTATCGTTTGTTCTAGAATTATATATACACCAAAACACAGCAGCAACTGTAGATATTATCCTTATAAACAATATTATAAAATTTAGATATATCGGCGGTATCATTCTGTCAATGTATTCTATCCTCATTTTTCTTGCAAAAACGCCTAAAAAAAGTAATATAATGATAGCATTATTTATTTGAAGTGTCAATGAAGGTTTAAAAGGTGTTTTTTAAAAAAGAAAATAATTTATCTTATATAGATAGTTTAAAAAATATAGCAACTCATGCTTTAAGGTTATTAAAAACAGATGATGCAAGTATAAACGAAGAAATCGAAAGATACATTGATATGATAAAAAGCATAAAAGATGAAAATAGCATGAATAAAATGAGAGAAAATATAGTAAATTTTTCTATAAAATATGGTGATTTTATTGATAATAAAAAAAAGCAAAATGATTATTTAATTAAATCAATTATTAATGCTTTATCTCAAATTGCTAAAGACTACGATGCTTCAAAGCAATGGCAGGAAAGTTTTTTGAATATAAAAGAATTATTAAAAACAGAAATCACATTGAGTGTTCTTGAAAATATTAACACAATACTGAAAAATCTTATATTTTCTGCCAAAGATACAAAAGATTCGGTATACAAAGAATTAGCGGAGATAATATTTTCTACGCTGGATATTGCAGTTGAATCTGATAAAGCTGTTGAATATAAACAGGAACTTTTGGCACTAAAGAAAGAATTGTATTTTAATAGTGCACTTTTGAGTACAATTTCGGTTAGAGAAAATTTAAAAAAATTAATTGAAAAAAAAGAAAAACTTGAAGAAGAGTATTTCAATCAACTTCAAGAAAAACTAAAACAAGCAGTAAAAGCACTAACGTATGTTATGAATACACTTACAAAGGATATCAGTAACTATGGCGATGAATTTCAAACACATATTGATCAGATAGATAGTCTTGTTGGGCTTGAAAATATTGATGTTGATGAAATGAGTAAAAAACTTATCGGCATAGCCTTAAAAATCAAAGAAAGCACAATATCCATGAATAATAAAATTAAACAACTCAGCGAGATAATTGAAAAATCAAAAAATACAATTCAACAATTGCAAGAAAAATTAAAAGAAGCTCAGGAAAATTTAATTATTGATCCGTTGACGAAAGTTTATAACAGAAGAGGTTTGTGGCATTTTCTTGAGCATGAAATAGAAAAAGCCAGGCGGTACAGGAAAAATTTATCAATTATAATGTGTGATCTGGATAAATTTAGTGAAATTAACAACACATACGGCCATCAGGTAGGGGATAAGGTATTAGAAGTTTTTGCAAACACAATTAAATCTTTATCTCGTGGATCTGATATTGTAACAA
>JBAMLT010000020.1:0-1682 GCA_039793425.1 Caldisericota bacterium | reverse complement strand
ATGAAAATTTTTTTGAAAACATTAAAAAGGTGGATTTTGTTTTTAATTTAGCAACGGGCGGAGGGAAAGAGGGAAGGCAGATTCATGTTCCAGCAATTCTTGATATTTTAGGTGTTCCTTATTTAGGTTCATCTGCTTTTGCCCACACAATCTGTCTTGATAAATTCTTAACAAAATTAATCTTATCATTTTATAAAATTTCGACTCCGGGATTCTTTCTTGTAAAGGAGAACGAAGATATTCCTAAAAATTTTGGTTTAAACTATCCAGTAATTGTAAAACCAGTTAGAGAGGGAAGTGCATTGGGTTTAACAAAAGATTCTGTTGTTTATAATATGGAAGGTGTTAAAAGAGAAGTTGAAAAGATCCATAAAGAGTTTAAAGAACCCGCGTTAGTTGAAGAATTTATTGAGGGAGTGGAGATAACCTGTGGAGTTATTGGGAATAGCGAAGAGATTCTTGTGCTTCCTCTTCTTGAAATTGATTTTTCATCTCTTCCAGAAGGAGTCGAAAGGTTTTATTCATATAGAGTAAAAAATGAAACACAAGAAGGAATAAAATATTATTGTCCAGCAAGAATTAAAAAAGAAGTTGAAGAAAAAATAAAAAAGGGTGTTGAGTTCTCTTATAAAGCACTTGGATTAAGAGATTATGCAAGAATGGATTTAAGAGTAAAAAATGATGAATTTTATATTCTTGAAGTAAACTCCCTACCCCTACTTGTTCCAGGTTATTCAGATATTTTAAAAATGGGTGAGAAAATTGGCTTAAGTTATGATGATTTTATCCTAAAACTTACAGAAATTGCTATTAAAAGATACTCTTAAAAGTGAACAAACAGACAGTCTGTTTGTTCACTGATGAAAAAAGGGAGAGCTGAAGCTCTCCCTTAACTTATTTAAAGCTAGATAAGGAACATTTATGGAGCTTGGGTTCCAAAGTTTTGTGCTAAAAGGAGAAGGTCTTCAGCATCAACTTTACCATCGCCATTAAGATCACACTTTTCATTGTAATTAGGATCTCCAGCTTGAGTTCCAAAACTTTGTGCAAAAATTATCAAATCTTCTGAATCTACTTTTCCATCATCATTTATATCACCCATTAAAGGAGAAATCTTAATAATTTTATCTAATGTTATGAATTCTACTTTTCTATTGTTAATATCTAATGCTACAAAATCTATCTGTGAAATTTTTATACCACCATCTTTAAATGTATCAAATTTAATTTTTATTATATTACCCTCACCTGTAAAACCATTTATTAATGAAGATTTTATTTTTATTTTTATTAATCCTTTAGTATTATCAATATTTTTTTCAAAGAATGCATTTTTATCAATTTTTGTTATAAAGTCACCTAATTCTATATCAATTGCATTTATGATATTTGAATCATAATCAATTGAAATAATAAATTCCTTAATATTTTTTAATCTATTAACAAATAGATCTATATTAAATGATGAATGTATAGAATAAGAATCTTTGCATATTATTTTAGAAAAAGGCATATTAAAATCTTCTACAGAAAAATCTCCAGTTGCTCCAACTTCTTCTACTAATTTTAAAACATCTCCAGATTCAATAGTAACTGTATAAATCTTATATTTATAATTACCATTATCTAAGAAAAATTTTCCATCAAAATCTCTTCCATCCCAAACAAAATCATAAACACCA
>JBAMLT010000019.1:1147-1683 GCA_039793425.1 Caldisericota bacterium | reverse complement strand
CTATAAAGATTAAATATTATATAGTTGTCATAATTATATGCGGTCGCATATAAATATAGCAACTTTTTTTTGATTATCGATTGCTTATGATAATTGACAGTAAAATACTTTTTTGTTATAAATTCTGATAATGAACAAAGACTTAAATTCTTTGATTTTATCTTTGCTTCTTCATGATATTGGAAAGTTTTTTCAGCGAGCTGCTTCATTTTTTGAAGATCATAGCCAGATTTCGAGTTTTTTTATAAATATTATTTCTGGAAAAACAGATAGTCTAAAACAGATAAAGATAAAAAACTATGAAGAGATAGTTGATTTTGACTTGGTAGCTGAATTGATAAAACATCATCATTATCAAGATGTCAGCGGTGAAAATGAAAGGTTTATGAGACTTTGGAGCATACTGAAAAAAGCTGATAATCTTGCCTCTAAAAAAGAAAGAGTAATTCAAAACAATAATTTGACGCCAGATTCATCATTAGTTAATCAAAATGATATCTTTGATTTTCTGGGAAAAATGCAAAACGAAATTAATC
>JBAMLT010000019.1:0-1137 GCA_039793425.1 Caldisericota bacterium | reverse complement strand
CTATGATTTTAAAAAAGATTCATTTTTTCCCGTCAGAAGAGAAAAAATCCTCGCTTATGAAAATATCCATCAGTATAAGAGTCTTCTAGGCAAAGATAACTTTGGTTTTTTTATAAAAAATCTTCTTGATGATGGCAATGAAAGCGAAATGACCTTTATATCTTTTCTTTACGCTTTAGATGACATTTTGCATTTTTTTCTGACGACAATTCCTGAAGATCGAAGAGATATTTATCAGTTAAATAGTCTATATGATCATTCAAAATTAGTTACAGTTTATGGTCAGTGTTTTTATTTTCATGAACAAAAAGCTTACCTTTTAAAGTATGATATCGCTGGAATTCAAAAATTTATATTTGATATTAAGATGAAAAAAGCTGCCAAGATGCTAAGAGGCAGATCTTTTTTTATCCAGCTTTTAAATGATATCATTAACTATCTTTTTGTTAGAAGATTAGATTTAATTCCACAAAATATTTTATCCTCCTTTGGTGGAAATACTTTGATGATTTTGCCTTTTAAAGATAATATTGAGGAGGAGATTAATGGTTTTTTTCAAGCAGTTAATCAATTTTTATTAACTAAATTTAACTTGTATCTTCGCTATGATATAAAAGAAGTGGATATTAAAGATGATTTTTTTAATTTAAAAAAATATTATCTTGAGCCAAAATTAGATAAAAAAATTGTTTTTAATCTAGAATATATTAATAATTTAGTAGTTAAGAACAACACTCAAGACTATCGCCAGTGTGATATCTGCAATACTTTTGATAAAGCAACCAAGAGAGATGAGGATTTATACTTATGCCCAAGTTGTGATTTTATTTATCAAATATCATTAAATTTGCAAAAGAATTCTTTTTATGGAATTGATATTCACAAACTAAATGAGGTTATTTTTGAAAATGCTCATGATTCAATTAATAATTTACTCATTAAGGCAGACACAAAAAATAAAGATGATGACAACTTTTTTATCAAATCTTATGTGGACTTCAATGGTAAATTAAATATCAAAGAAAAATTCTTTTTTAGCTCCCCATCAAAAACAATCTTTTATAAAATTACTCAGCCAAAGCATGAATCAGGTGAGTTTTTATCTTTTGAGGAAATTGTTGAAAACAGAGATGGCGC
>JBAMLT010000018.1:0-1686 GCA_039793425.1 Caldisericota bacterium | reverse complement strand
CGGAGGAACTAATAGAAAGAATAAAGAGGAGAGGTTCATATTACAGAACTGTTAATGGGTATTTTACAGACTATTTTAAGATTATTCAAACAAACCGAACTCGTTCGGTAAATCAGTATTTAACTCACTGGATTTATCCATACAAAGGTAAATTTCACCCCCAAATGATTAGAGCATTACTAAACATTATAGGATTAAAAGAGGGTGATACTGTTCTTGATCCCTTTTCGGGAAGTGGAACCACAGCGGTCGAGTCACAACTTTTAGGAATAAATTTTATTGGCATAGATATTTCACCACTTTGTGTTATTCAGGGTAAAGTTAAAACAGAATCAGTTTATGTTATAGATGAGATAGAAAAAATAAAGAATGAAGTTTCATCAACAATTGTTTCTAATTTGTTCCAAACCAATGAGAATTATTATAGATTCTTAGATAAATTATCAAAAGATGAACGGGTAAAAAATTTTTATATATTGGCGAGACTGTTGGCTATAAGTGATAATTCTCGTAGAAATCGTAATTTTGTAAGTTCTTTTCTTAAAAATGTTGATTTAATGATAGCTTCTGTGAAAGATTACATACAAATAAAAGAAAGATTAAACTTAAAATTGGGAAATGTTGAGATTAAAGTTGGAGACGCAAGGAATATGAAGTTACCCGACAATTCAGTTGATGGAATAATTACTTCACCACCTTATTCAGTTGCACTTGACTATGTTCAAAACGATATTCATTCTCTTAAAGATTTAGGATATGATATTTCAAAAATTAGAGAAGATTTTATTGGAGTAAGGGGAAATGGAAAAAGTAAAATTGAACTTTATAATGAAGATATGAAAAAAGCATATAAGGAAATTTATAGAGTGCTTAAACCTAATAGATATTCTGTTATAGTTATTGGTAATGCTACTTATGAAGGGAAAGAGATAAAAACAGTAGAATTTACAATTGAATATATGGAGAGCTTAGGTTTTAAGCTAGTCAAAAACATAAACAAGACAATCTTTGGACTTTATAACGTGATGAAAAAGGAAAATATTCTAATTTTTAAAAAGGAGATGTAATGAAATGGCAAATGATGAATATACTGAACGCTTGGAAAATGTTATAAAACAAATGCTTCAACCGTTAAAAGGAATACCTTTTAATCTTGTTATTGAAGCAATGACGGGTAAAAAAGTTATTCCTTTTGATTTCAATAATAAAGATCATCGAAAAGTGTTATGCTTATTAAAAAAAGCAGCAAAAAAGGCAGGGGAAGAGATAAATAAAGAGGGTATTTCAAGAGAGAGACCAAATGAAGTGGGAAATGATATAGAATCTTATGTACGGAATGCATTAAATTCATTGGGTTTACGAGCTGAAATTCCTAATGTAAATGGACATAAAAAGGCAACTGGATATCCAGATATAATATTTTGGTATAATAATATACCTTATTATTTAGAGTGTAAAACTTACAATAGTGAAAACATAAATACAACCCAAAGAAGTTTTTATTTTTCCCCTTCCGATGAATTTAAAGTAACCTATGATGCAATCCACTTTTTATTATCCTATGAAATTTATGTCGAGGGAAAAAAAGGATATAAAAACATCTATAAATGCAAACGTTATAAAATATTATCCATACAATCGCTATCTCTTGATGTAAAATATGAATTTAATTCAGATAATAAGAGG
>JBAMLT010000017.1:0-1698 GCA_039793425.1 Caldisericota bacterium | reverse complement strand
TAATGATTGTAAAAATCTGCTTATTATTTCCTTAACTATATTTAGTTTTTCTTCTGCCATAAATTTTTTATTAATTTATATCCTAATATCTCTTGCATTTTATCATAATCAATTCTACCTTTTGTATAGGAATACTGAACCACTATCTGAATTATTCCAAGTATATTCTGTACAATCCAATACAATGATAATGCAATGCTAAAATAATACGCTCCAAATACAACCATTCCAGGTATCAAATAAAGCATTTGGAACCTCATAGTCTTTTTTTGCATTTCGATCATTTCTTCACGCTCCTGCTCTTCCTTACTTTTAATCTTTTTCTTTTTTTTGTTTTTGTTAAATACGGCACTTAGATCTTGCATCCGCAACATTAAAAGTGAAGAAAAATATTGTGATAAAAATACTAGAGAAAGAACGATAATGATAACAGTTGAAAACTGATTAAAATCCAACTGAGATGGGATTAAAGTCAAGTCAATACCTAAAAAATTAGTATTAAATATATACGAATGATCTCTTTTCAAAAAGTCAAAATAAATTCGATTGTTGAAAAAATCTCCTCCCTTATTTGGATCGCTGTTAACGCTTAAAATATCATGAATAAGTACATTCAAAGCCCAAAACACTGGTATTTGAAGAATAAGAAATAGACACCCCCCAAAAAAACCAACAGTTGTTTCTTTGACAAGATTAATGTCGTCAAGAGTAAGTTTGTTTGGGTCCTTTTTGGATTGTAATTCCAATAACTTCGGCTGTAATTTGGCAATCTTACGTTGAGTTTTTATCTGCTGTATGTTTAATGGCAATAACAACAATCTTATTAAAATTGTAAACACAATAATAGCTAAACCCATGTTCTCCCATAAAAGGAAATACAACCCAATAAGTAAGTTTGTTAGCGGATTTAGTATAATTACATCAAACATAATGAAGTATTATTCTATAAAAACAGCGAAAATACTAGACTACATCATTGATATTACAAAGATATTGTTTTCTAAATTAAAATATTATGTTATTTATTTGTTGTTGATTTCAAATTTATTTATTCTTCCACACTTTTTCTTTTTATCCAAAGATTATTGGATATCTTGGGAATGGTTTCACGAAAAGCTTATAATTCCATTTTTATGGTATTTTCCTATTCTAATGGCTATATTACTTTATTTCAAAGAGAAAAATCAATTCAAATTCATAGATCGTAAAATTGAGATACTTTTTTATGAAATTATTATTTTTGTTTGTCTATCAATTTTAATCGGTTCTATAAGTCAGGTTCTAGGAGGATGTATATGGCAACTTCCCGCAATATTACAAAATTGGCCAGGATATGCTTGGAAAAGATTTGGATATCATCTATTTGATGACAATATATTAATTATATTTTATGGATTGTCAGCTGTTCTTTCACTAATAATATTTATCAAAATCAGCAATAAAATTAAAAATATCTAAAAATTTATATTTCATTTATCTTTTTATCTATTAATGATTTTATCTCGTTTGGATCTGCCTTACCTTTTGTTATCTTCATCACTTGCCCAACAAGAAACATCTTTGCGGATTCTTTGCCGCCTTTTATCTGCTCTACGACAGAAGGATTAGATTCGACAACGGTATTCACAATACTTTGCAAATCGATATCGACCTCATCATTTTTTAGTTCACTTAATAATTTTTCAAAATCCGTCTCAC
>JBAMLT010000016.1:0-1728 GCA_039793425.1 Caldisericota bacterium | reverse complement strand
AAAAGAGTTTAACAATTCTAACCATTAATCCCTCATATTAATGATTTTTGATATAGGTAAAAATACAAGTTTCGGTTTTGGTAAGATAATAGTAATCCCTCATAGTAAGGTCAATAATGCTAATAATATTGTCAGAACGAGTATTGAAAATCTTATATTCTCAATAATCCCTCAAAATCAGGTCAATGATTTCAATACTAAAACAAGGGGGCTTATATGGCAGAAAAAGAATTCGTAATCCCTCAAAATCAGGTCAATGATTTCAATCTTGCTTGGTTTTTTATAGTAATTTACTTGGTAATGTCGTAATCCCTCAAAATCAGATAAAAAATATACCATTATCTCTTCTCGGCAACTACTTATTAAATTGTCAAACACTGCCCTCATATAATCCGAGAACATCTGTAGTATCTAATAATATATATATTCACTTTTGTATTTTTTCCATTATTTTTGCAAGATTATTCTTAATTATTTTAGAAATCAATTTTTTTGATCCCTTCTATTTTATCAAGTTCTTTTCTTTGGACATAAATTCTTGTAGTATTTATATTTGAATGTCTTAAGATTTCTTGAATATCTTCGATTCTTACACCCTTTTGAGCCAAATGAAACCCTAGAGTGTGTCTGAATATATGAACACCTGTTTTATTGATTCCAATTTTTTGGAAAAGTTTCTTCACAAAACTGTAAACTTCAATTCTTGTTATTTGTCTATTTGATTTAGATGTAAAAAGATAGTCGGTTGTTATTTTGCATAATTTTCGTATTTTTTTTAAATCTTCGAGGTTATCTTCGATTTTACTTCTATCTATATAACATATTGCTTCTTTTTTTCCTTTTCCAAATACTTTTATTTGAAAGACATTATTATCTAAATCAGATACTTGAATATCCGAAATTTTAAGATTTATTAGTTCTGATACCCTCATTCCCGTAAAAAGCAGTATTTTAATTAAAAGTATATTTCTGATTGAAACATAACTTTTTGCTTTGATTGATTTTAGATTGATATAGTTTAGTAGTCTCTTTATTTCTTCTTCGTTTAGATATGTTTTTTCTTTTTTTTCTGTTTGTATTTTGATTTTATCGAAATGAATTCCAAAATTAATTACTCCGTTATATGCGTCAGTTAGATAATTAAGAAATGATTTTAGGGCTTTTATATAGATTATTTTGGTATTTGCGGATATTTTCCCTTTTTTCGAGAATTTTTCTCTAAAAATGATAGATTGTTGTATAAAGGGACGATTTATATCTGTTATTGCCATTTTATCTTGAAATTCTCTAAAATACTCTATAAAGTAGTTTATTTCTTTAATATAGGAGTTTATCGTATTTTCTGAGTAATTCATTTGTATTAGTTCATTTTTGAAGTTTTCTTTGTGAAATTCTAAAACTTTAATTGGGTTTTCAGTGTATTTTGGTGTCATTTTTTACTTCTCCGTTAAAAAGTATTACATAATGGACATTATGTAATATATTATATCTTATAATTTGTCTCTTGTCAATAGATTGATATTTTAAATATAGCTAAGGTATGTTATATTTTTGAAAGATATGGTTAAAGATAATAAAAAATGAAAAATTTCTTGACTTTTAAGGAAAAGAAATTATAATCAATTTAAGGAAATAAGATATAGGAGAAACAAGCAAGAGTGGAGTTAGAACCTCTTTTTTTGTTTTCTTGGGTTTTTGTTTTTATAGTGATGCTAATAGAAATTTTCT
>JBAMLT010000015.1:0-1737 GCA_039793425.1 Caldisericota bacterium | reverse complement strand
ATCCGCTTGATGAAAATTTATTTTCTAACAATGCTCTTCGTTTATGTAACGGTAAATCGGTAACTAATTTACCATCGTCATAAATAATGTCATAAGCTATAAATGTACATGGATTTTCTCTGGCTGCGATATCAATTTTTTCTTTTCTTCCTAGCCTTTTTTGTAATAAAGAAAATTGCATAATTTTATTGTTCTGAAAAGGTACGATTTCGCCATCTAGGAGAAAATCCGATTGTTCTATTTTTTTAAAAAAAAAGACAATTTCTGGAAATTGATCCGTTATATTTTTGAGATCACGTGTATAAATTTCCACTCTGTCGTCTTCCTTATGTATATGAGCTCTTATACCATCATATTTGTATTCGCACCAGATATCTTTTTCCATTCTTTCAAATATTTCATCAATATTTTCTTCACTTGATGCTAACATTACTTTTATTGGATGGAATAGTTTAAATTTTATTGATTCAATTTTATTATTCTTGGCGTGTACAGCCACCTCACCTATATCACCTGTGTAAAACATAGCTTTGCGAATAATTTGTATATTTTTATTAAACGCAACTGATATAGCCTTTTCAACTATTGCTTCTTTTATACCTACTCGTAAAGTGTTCGTTAAAATTTTTATTACAGTAAGCAAAATGTCTAGTGGTAGACAGAAAATTAAATCAATAATATAGTTTACTTTTTTTATATTACTTGAAATATTGCTTATATCATCAAATAAAATTTGAATGTCTTTTAGGGATTCGGGAATAGATCTATCCGAAAATATGATTGATTTGCGAACACTTGATTTGTATTGTGTGTAAATCTTTGATATGCATTCTGATATGTCTTCTGATCCCTTAAAGAACTCTTGAAATGTCTCTTTATCGAGTTTATACGCTTTTATTATCGCTTGTACTATGAGTTTTGTGCCAAGATTAATTTTTTTAGGACTATATGCCGGATAAATTATTCCACATAAATAACGAGAGAAAAGTAAAAGTTCTTCATCAATATTTATTTGTTTTAATGCATTAGCTATAGTTTCTGTTTTTTCCTTTGTTGAGCTTGTAATCTCAAGTTTTTTTACGGTCTCTATAAATAGATTAAGCATTTAAAAATTTTATCAAATAATGATATATTTGCATGTGGATTTTATCGATAAAAATTTAAAAAGAATTAAAAAAATAATTCAAAATAAAGAGATATATAGATTTTTAGTTGTTGGGTTATCTACCTTTTTGATAGACGCAGGCCTATACCACATTTTATTTCATTTTTATAACTTTACTTTGATTCTATATCCGACGAATATATATCTTGCTAGTGTTATATCTGCAGTGATAGCCGTGTTAGTAAATTATTTATTACAAAATATATGGGTGTTTGAAGTAAAAAGAGTTAAAAACGTAAAATATTTTTCAAAATTTTTAGCCACACATGTATTTAATATTATAGTTTTTCAGGGCTTTATGGTGGGTTTCATTCATCCTCTGGTTTACCATGCATTTGTGGCTAAGTTTATAGTTATGTTTTTTCAGACGATTTTCAGTTTTTTGATGTATAAATATGTAGTGTTTGAAAAAAAATAATTTGATTTCTTGTTGTGAAATCAATCAAATTGTTTGTTTTTTGCGATTGGTATAACAAAAGATAAGAATTATAAAATCTAAATATTAAAAATTGTTTTCAAATTACCTGACGACGATTGATCTGCAACATATGTATCAATAGCACTTATACCGG
>JBAMLT010000014.1:0-1739 GCA_039793425.1 Caldisericota bacterium | reverse complement strand
TCCCTCTCCAATACCCACCTTGAATTCAGGTCAGTTACGCCTGAAATGAGGTATAGATGGGTGGCCATAGAGGTAGTAATAAATTTGATAAAGGGATTTAAGAATCTTGGTGTAGAACTTCTGGAAAGGATAGTAAATTCAATTGCCAACCCCTATAAATCCACTATGGTGATGAAAATGTATAAAATCGCAAAACAATAGTTAGATATATGATAAATCATCCTTTAATGTAGTTTGCAATTTACTTAATTTTGGGGGATGTGAATTTCCGATAGCTCAGATTTAACCACAAATTTTTTAAAACCAAATAATTTGGGCTCTACAAATTACCTTTTTTAAAAAAAAATATTTTTATAATCCCATTTTATTAGGTATAGTTATGAAAAATTTAACAAAAATAATTTTTTTTACGGACGTCCATGGATCTGAAGTTGTTTATAGAAAGGCACTAAATGCTGCGATAATTTATAAAGCAGATATATTAATACATGGTGGTGATATTTCAGGGAAATATATAGTACCGGTATTTAAAATAAATGATGATTTGTATGAAACTACTATATTGGGTGAAAATTTGAAAACAAATTTAAAAGAAATAGAAAATAGAATTGATAGAATCGGAGGGTACTTATATTTAACAAATAAAACTGAATGGAATGAACTAATTAAAGACTCAAAGAAAATGGATCAAATATATTTAGATTTGGCAAAAAATAAACTAAAAAAATGGTTAAAATTGGCTGAAGATCATTTAAAACCAAAAAATATTAAATTTTATGCCAATATAGGAAATGATGACCACGAAGATTTAGAAAAAATAATTGAAGAATCATCATTTGTAATTAATCCAAATAAAAAAATTATTAAAATTGATCAATATCATGAAATGCTAAGTCTATCATATGCAAATATAACTCCGTGGAATTGTTATGGGGATAGAGATGAAGAAACTTTGTTTAAAATTTTGGATGATTTAGCTAAAAAATTAGAGAATCCTAGTTCTTCAATTTTTAATTTACATTGTCCTCCGTTTGAGACAAATATAGATTTAGCTCCTAAATTAGATAAAGACCTAAAACCAATCTATATAGCTGGTGGAGAACCAGAATTTACTCACGTAGGATGTAAAGCTGTTAAAGATATAATTAAGAAATATGAACCTTTGATAGGATTACATGGACATATTCATGAATCAAATGGATTTGACAAAATTGGTAAAACAACTGTATTTAATCCAGGTAGTGAGTACACCGCCTCTATATTTAAAGGCCTATTAATTAACTTATCAGAAAAAAAATTAGAATCGTATATGTTTTTAAATGGGTGAATAAGTTTATTGAAGATCTTTCAAGGATTTTTCAATTATATTTAATGCTTCTGTTACCTCAACAGTTCCTATAATTAATGGAGGTCTAAACCTAATACCTTTTTCACCTGTTTTAAATGCAAGCAGACCGTTTTTGTATAATAGTTCAACCAATATATCTCTTGTTTTTGTATCTTTGAGATCAAATGCATCCATAAGACCTCTTCCTCTAGCATTATTCATTACCGTATACTTTTCTTGCAGTTCATTTAGACCTTTTATAAATATTTCTCCCATCTTTGCAGCATTATCAATAAGCTTCTCTTCATCTATAATTTCTAGTATTTTCTTGGCTGTTACCATATCCGCAAGATTTCCGCCCCATGTGGAATTTATTCTGCTTGAGACCCTGAATACATTGTCCTCTATCTCG
>JBAMLT010000013.1:1406-1754 GCA_039793425.1 Caldisericota bacterium | reverse complement strand
GATAAGCAAGAAGATATGAGCTAAAATATAAATATTCTATTCTCCATGTTTAATTGTTCATCAATACCAATTAAAGTGAGAAAAATGGAGGGTTCCAGGAATGGAAAATCAAGAATTGAGCTAAGGGGGTGAAGGAAATGACGGATACTTTGAATTCCAACAATAAAATTAATTCAAATTATAATCTGCCGCCTGAAGAAATTTACAAACTTTTAATAGCTGATTTTGAAGATAGTTGGAACTGTCTAGCTAACCAAGATGAATTTAAACATAAAGGTAACTTTAATTTTGCACTATTAGATATGATATTATTAGAATTTGTTTCAAGATATTGTGAAAAAGATAAAT
>JBAMLT010000013.1:0-1396 GCA_039793425.1 Caldisericota bacterium | reverse complement strand
GTTAAAATATTTTTCTAATGCTCTCTATAATATAGATAAAAATTATTTTATTAAATTAGAACTATCTAAAAAAATTAAATTGGATTTTTGTTTACCATATCATATCCCTATAGAAAAGGAAAGTAATAGTTATAAAAATGATGAATTATTATGGGTTTTATTTGATTTGATTAGAAATGGGCACGCTCATTATTATCAGGAAATTATAGGGGAATTTAAAGATAATAAAAAATTAATAATAGCTATTACTGGACCAACAGAAGAATTAACAATAAAGAAAATCACATCAAGAAATGGTCATTTATCAGTAGGTCAATTAAATAATGAAAGAAGAGATATTATATTATTTTTTAGACCTGAAATTATGTTTTTAGATATAAAGAAAAGTGTTGAAAATTCTAAAATTTTTGAGTCAGAATTGAAATCTAAATTGGATTTTGAATATTTTAATAAAAAATTTGATATAAGTGGTCAAGAATTTTTTAATAAATTAAGGGGGATTATTTAAATGGGAAATGATAATCTTTTATGGAGATTTGAGCCACATACTTTAGCTAAACATAAAATTTTAAAAAAATATATAGAGGCTTGGGCACCCATATTAGGAAGTTCAACAATCATTGGAAGAATTGTATATATTGATGGTTTTGCCGGGCCAGGGGAAGATATTACCCATAAACATTATGGATCTCCTTTGATTGCAATTGAGTCCCTTATCAATCATAAAAAATTTTCTGACATCCATTCAGAAATAATAATGGTTTTTATCGAGAAAAGAAAAGATAGAAAAGAACATTTAGAATCCATAATAAAACAAAAATTTCCATCTTTACCTAATAATCTAAAATATACGGTAATAGAGGGTGACTTTAATTCAGTGATGAGAGATATTTTAAATAATTTGAAAAATAATAATAAAAGATTAGCACCTACATTTTGTTTTGTTGATCCATTTGGATGGTCAGACATAAATTTAGATTTATTAGCAGAATTTATGGAACAGGATAAAGCTGAACTATTAATTACATTTATGGCTGGTTTTATGAAAAGATCTATAGATATTCCTGAGCATTATGACACTTTAAAAACAATCCTAACTGATGAAGAAATAGAAGAAGCAAAGCTAAAACATTCTAATAATAGAACAAATTTTATAGCCCAAAGATTTTTACTAAAATTAAAAAATAAAATTTCGAAAAAAATATATGATATATCTTTTGAAACGAGAGATAAAAATAATAATGTTTTATATTATTTAATCTATTTAACATCTCATATTGCAGGAATGAAGGCAATGAAAGAAGCAATGTATTATACATCTCATAATGGAGAATTTTATTTTAGTGATTTTGATTTTGATCCGCATCAAACAACATTAATAAATTATGGGCTTTCT
>JBAMLT010000012.1:0-1758 GCA_039793425.1 Caldisericota bacterium | reverse complement strand
ATTACAAACAAAGCAGTTTGGCTTAATATAGCAATAGCGATATTGCTTTATTTCTCCATTCTTTATGATTTCTCCTATGCCAGTTCTATACAAAGTCCAGCGAACAGCAAAATTCCATACTTTTGGATTGCTCTTATTTTTACTCTTGTAGTTGTTATGTCGCTAATCCATGAATTGTCTCATTGGCTTAGTGCTAAACTACAACGAATGAAGAACAAAGCATTTGGATTTATGTTATTTGCTTTCTTTGTATTTCCAGATATGCGTGGCTTCAAAAGATACAAAAAAGCATTAGTTTTGTTTGATGGAGCATTTATTAGTTTAGCAACTCCTTTCATTCTTTTGGCATTTCTTATTAAAATCAATTTAATAACATTCAGTGTTTTTGTTTTCTTGTTAGTTTTAGGAATTTTCAATGCTTTGTTTGAAATAATGCAACTATTTCCATTCCTTTTTGGAGATGATGGATACGAGATAGCATCTTATTATATAAAAAGTGAGAAGAAACTTTCAATCTTTTCTTACTCTTTCGCTGGAATTTTCATAGTCGCTTTTTCAATAATCACAAACATACCAATTATATTCTTATTGCCACTAATTGCTTTAATGATTATATGGAATTTATTTATCGTTAAAAAATTCACAAAAATATCTTACGAAATTTATAATAATGGAAAAACTCGTGGATTTCATAAAATCTCATTGAAAATATACGAATGGAAAGTTCCAATTGGCTTTTATTATAGATTTTGAAAGCGAAAAAAATTTAAATCATAAATATTATATATTATTGTGATTGATATGAAAATGAGCGAAGAAGATAAGAGAAAGATGAAAAAATTGGAGAAAGCAATGGAAGATGCTCTTCTTTCTCTAAATATAAAGAAAGAAGAGAAAATACTGGAAGAAATGTTGAAAATCAAGAGTAAATATGAAAAGAAATAAGAGATGATTTGAATGGATGAATATCTTGGAATTTATTTGAATTTGGTTTTTGGCGCAATATTTTCTTTTTTTATTTCAATTTTTCTTATTTCTTTTAATTTCACAATTCCATTTAATTTCTCAACATCAACTACTCATTATCTTCTCCATATAAATCTTTTTGAGATTTTTAACTTCATAATATTGTTCTTTGTTTCCAAAATTATGAAAAGCAAAGCGTTTATAATCGGCTGGCTATTGGTCACTTTAATAATGCTTTTTTATTGAAACTGCTAAACAAAAATTTTAAATATTTATAATCATTAAAATAATAATGATGAAAATAATAATAATTGATACTGGAATATATTCGCAAGACAGCGATTTGTATTTGGAAGCATTTCATATCGCTGATTTGCTGAAAGATAAATTTGAAGTAGATATATTTAAAGATAGAGTATTAGATAAGCCGAATTCAACTAAAATTGAAACTTTCAATTCAATGCTTAATAAGAAATATGAAATTATTATATCGCTAAATCCAAATGATTTTGATTATATTCTCCGCTATATAAAGAAAACAAAATACACTCCTTTAATAATATTTGAAGATAGATTTGATTTTATAAACACTATTTACAGCAATAAAAAGACCAGATTTCACAAAAAATTCCTAAAAATCCTTCCATATTTGCACTTTTATTTGACTACGACAAATAACGAATATAATAAAGCAAAGAGATGCTTCAATGGAGTTTTTATAGATAATATCGCTCCTTTTGTGAAAATCAATTCAAACGAAACTGAATTTGATGACAATAACTTGTCAATTTT
>JBAMLT010000011.1:0-1763 GCA_039793425.1 Caldisericota bacterium | reverse complement strand
CTTCTTAAAAATTCAGACATTTCAATTTTTAAATATATATACAAAAATTTCGAATCTTTTAAACGAACAGATAATTTTATAAAAAATCTCAAAAAAGTAAATGAGTGTAAAAGTTCAGGCTTATCTAGATGGTTGTGTAATGAAATACCTGATTGGTGGAAATTTTATAATGATACTTTTATGAATTTTATCATATCTAGCGAAACTGTTAAAATTTTAGATGTTGAAAGTATTAATAATGATAATGATTTATTTATAACAGAGTATGACAAATTATGGACCATAAAAAATAAAATAATAGAAAGAATTGATGAAGAAGATAAATATATTGTTTCAGGGTTCAGAGAAAAATCCTTTAGAGATTTTAATGTTTCTGTTAAAGGAATTCCTTGGACCGATATGAAATACAAATACTCTGATATAGAGTTTAAAGAAAGAGAGGTTTTAATAGAAAAAGCAAATGAAAATTTAAAATTTATCAATCAATTTAAAAATAATGAAATTAAAGCACTTTCAGAGTTTCTTCAAAATTTTATATATTACACGGCTTGGCCTGAGAGATTAAAAATTATCCCTGAGGATGAAAGTTATGAATCCTGAGAATATAAGGGGAATCGATGTTAGTTACGCAATGATTTGTGACAGAAGGTTATGGTTTTCTTTGCATGGTGATATAATAAAAGATGGAACAGAATTTATTGCAAATGGAAAATATCTTAATGATAAAAATAGAAAATACAGATATAAGCAAATAAAAATAGGTAGAAACATTATCGATTATGTTGAAGTCATCGGTAAAAAATACATTATACATGAATATAAAAGAGGAAGGAACTTACTAGATGCTGATTTATTTCAAATTGCACATTACATGTATCTTTTGAAGAGAAATGATATTTATGAAGTAGAAGGGTATGTCCATCTTCTTGGATCCAAAGATATAAAAAAGGTAGAATTAAATGATAAAATTATTAAAATGCTTCAAGACATTTATAAAAAAATAGAGTTTATGTATGAGTCAGATATGCCATCATTAAAGAAAAATAAATATTGTTTTAAAGGATGTAGCATGGTTGAATTTTGTTGGGGGAAGATATGAGACCATATTATATAATTTCTGGAGGAAAAATACAAAGATCAAATGATACTATTATTGTAATAAAAGAAGATGGAAACTATGAAATTCCAGTTGAAAATGCTGATTCAATTTCAATAATTGGAAACACAACATTAACAAGTTCAGTGTTATCTCTTCTCTCTGAAAAAGGAATTCCTTTATTCTTATTTTCTTATTACGGGAAATACATAACCAGCATTTTACCTGAAAATTATATTCAAAGTGGCTATGTTTTAATTAAACAAGTTGAAGCATACCTGAATAAAGAAAGAAGACTTGAATTTGCAAGAGATTTCATTTTTGGATGTGCAGAAAATTATAATAAAATTTTAAAAAAATTTAAGCTAGAGAAAATAAGTATTAGTTACAATGAAATAAAAAAAATGGAATCCATTGAAGGATTAATGGGTTATGAAGGTAACATAGCTAACGAATATTTTAAAAAAATTGATAAAATTTTACCAGATAAATTCAAAATAAATAAGAGGGAAAGGAAACCACCACCAAATTATACAAATGCTATGATAAGTTTTACAAATATGCTACTGTATTCTACCATTGCATCAGAAATTTTCTCAACCCATTTAAATCCTACAATTAGTTACTTACATGAACCAGGATTTAGGAGGAATAGCCTTTCTTTAGA
>JBAMLT010000010.1:0-1774 GCA_039793425.1 Caldisericota bacterium | reverse complement strand
CAACAAGATAAACGTTTTTGTATTTTGAATACTTAGCAAATATTTTTTGGGCATATTTATTTCCATCCCAATTACCTACAAATACAATATTCAAGTGACTACAAGTCGCAAATGCGTCTAAAACCATCTCAACATTGTTTTCTGGCTCAATTCTACATACAGAAAAAGCATATTTATTTTTCAAAAACGGATATTTTTCTAAAATTTCTTGTGTAAATTTAATTTTTTTTGATTGATTACCCCAGTACTCAATCAAAACAACATTGTCTGATAATTTGTAAGCATCTTCTATATAATCACGAATAGCAATATTATCAGCAATAAGTTTATGAGAAAATTTTACAGCAACGAATTCAAAAAACTTAAGTAATAATTTTATAAAAACATTCCATTTTCCTCTCTTCCATTCTAAACCATCTAAATGAGTTACTATTTTTATATTTGAAAATAATCTAACAAAAGGCAAGACCAAAGCTCCAGATACACCCATGCGTATGTCACGCTATCAAATATGCTTAATATATCATACAATATACTTTGCCATCCGTTAGGTTTTAAATTTATATATTTCAATTTTGCATTCTTATATATTTCTAATTTTTTATCGTTATAAAAACTTGAGCTACAATACACATACCAATCAAAACGATCAGATAAATAATCAACCAAATTTTGGGCTAAAGTTTCAAATCCTCCATAACGTGCTGGTATTCCTGCCGTACCAACTATAGCTACTTTCAATTTTCTATACATATGTTGTATGATAACAGAAATCAAAGTAGAATCGTAAAAATGACGGATACGCTAACTGAAATCATATTTTCTCTTCAATTGATGCTTGTAATTTTCGGATTTAATATTATTGGATTTGCATTTCTAAAATTATTTATCAAAACGAAGTTTGATTTAGGACATATATTTTTTTCTCAAATTATTGGTCTTGTTATATTTACTTATCCATTATTTATTTTATCTTCTTTTAAGATACTAAACTGGAATGACAATTTTATTATTAAAGCATTATTTATAATCACAACTATTATTTCTCTATTATATATTTTAAATATAAAAACCATATTGGCTAGAATTAAGATTTTATTTAATCAGATACTAATTTTATTTAACAGAGAAAATAAATCTAACTTTGAAAAAACAATAACGAGAAGAACTAGTTTTAAATTAATAAATATTGAATTTAAAGAGGACAACAAAGTCAAACTTTTTGCTAAGATATTCGGTTTATATTTCTTATTTTTATTATTGTATTACA
This sequence comes from Caldisericota bacterium, assembly GCA_039793425.1. Taxonomy (GTDB): domain Bacteria; phylum Caldisericota; class Caldisericia; order B22-G15; family B22-G15; genus JAAYUH01. The sequence continues at coordinate 504 of JBAMLT010000010.1, read as the reverse complement.
TTTATCTATATATTAGAGGTTTCCATCCAATTCTTTTTGGTACGGAAAAATTTATGGATATATTAATGCTTTCCCAAGCCGGGAAGACCGATTATTTTCCACCAACTGATGGATGGTGGTCAATTCAGAAAGTAAATTACTATTATTATGGCTACATTTTATTTTCTGTACCTATCAAAATATTTAATATACCTTATGAAATTGGCTACAATCTGATTTTAGGCTACATATTTGCCTTTGCTGGAGTGGGTGCTTTTTTGATAGCACAAAAAATTTCTAAAAATTTTATTAGTGGTATATTTGCAATGCTGATGTTTCTTCTTTCTGGGAATTTCACATATTATCAATGTGTCAGTGAAAACATAAATAAATCATTAGTCGAGAAGAACTCATCTCTCTGGTCTTTACTCTGGGATTTACTCCCGTTCTCTAATGGTCAATTGGTAGAGAATGTTAAGAACACCGTAAACATCCGCTGTTTACGGTGTTCTTAACATTCTCTAC
>JBAMLT010000009.1:0-1785 GCA_039793425.1 Caldisericota bacterium | reverse complement strand
TTTCCACCTCCTTTATTTACATTTTTTGCAACAGATCGAACTTTTTCTTCACTATCTGAAAAATTTTCAAAATTGAAATTTTTAGTTTCATGATAATTATATATTATGTCCTTTTCTTCTTCTCCCCTCCACAATCATAATCTGAGTTTTAAATGTTGCATGATAATTATTAGTCCTTTTTTTTATTATGAGTTAGAAAAAATGATACAAAGTATTTGATATACTCACTTTTACCTTAATTTTTATTTTTATGAATTTCCCAGGAATATGTAAAAACAATTAACCTTTTTTGTCATTATCACAAATTGTGGAATAATTTAATATTAAACTCGATCTCCTTGGAATCTATTTTTTCAGTTTAGGTAACATGGGAAAATTATAGGGAAAATCTTTCAGATATAGCAAAATTCAATTGTATGCTAATATCTTAATTTTCTATGCTTATTAAAAATTAAAATGCAAAATCTCTTAAAGATCTAATATAATTCTTAATTTTCATAAGAATTCCATAGCATATTTTCTGATCCTATATTGCTATAAAAAATGGAAAAATTCAGTTCTATACTAAAAATTTCCATTTTTGCAAAAATCAAAAATTATTAACAAAATCCTTTTTTCATTAAATTAAAACATACTAAATTCATATGAATTAATATGTGTAATTATTAGTTCTGAACTTATTTCTCATGCAAAAATACGAATTGTTTTTATCCCTAAAATGTATAATCTTACGCACGCACACATATACGCGCGTGCGCGCGTACGCGCGATGGGACATGCTATACCCTATAAACCTGAGCGAGTTTTTGAAAATTCAAGGCAATGGTGAAGAGTATGGGATTGGTGGTAATGGGTAAAGAATGGAAACAATCATTGCTATCAAAAAAATGAAAGCAAAGACTTTCCAGATCTTTACCTTTACTTTTAACTTGTCCTTGTCTTTTTCAAGTGATCTTATGGTAATGTCCTTGTTTTTTTTGTTCAGTTCTATCTTTTGCTTTTCAATAGTCATTTTCATTAATTGCTTTCTCAGGTCATTGAGTTCTTTGTCTCTTTCATTAAGCAATGACTTATAATCATTGAGTTTTTTATTAGGTCTTCAGTTAAATCATTGCGTAGATCCCCGTATTCATTCTCTTCAGAATGCTTTTCATTGCTTTTTTCAGTATTGCCTTGTAATTGTTCTTTAATTTTTTGACTTTTTTCTTTCCATTCCCTTGAGTAATCAATGCCCTTTTCCCTGAGAATATTCCTTATGCTTTTTTCTGAAAGATCATACTTTTCTGAGAGATCCCTGATTTTTTTTGCCCTTATTGTAATCATTCACAATACTTTTTTTTACCTCATCACTTACCATTTTCCCTATAACCCCACATAAACCTGATCATTGCTATGAAATGCTTGAATACAATGATTTTTTCGAGATTTCCATCTCTACCCTTGACCTCAAGTTCGAGTTCGTAAGGACTGACCCTCGAAAGTTTGCCTATGATAACTGAGTTCATTATCGTTGTTATCTGAACATTCTTGCCCTTATCCGTTGTTGTGATCATTGCTAAGGTGTCATACATTCTTGGTCTCTGTTGCTTTTGCTCGTTCGATTGATTTTTCTCATCGTTTTTTATATCCATTTTTCGCTTACCTCTTTTTTATTTCTTTGAATTCTGGACTAATATGATCGCTTTTTCAAGTTCTTTGATATACGTATCTCTTGTTGCTGGAAGAGTCCATGCATACTTCACCAGTATTCCCCATATAACACTCGTTCCGAGGAACCTGCCCATG
>JBAMLT010000008.1:53804-68821 GCA_039793425.1 Caldisericota bacterium | reverse complement strand
TCAGGAACTATTTTCATAATATCAATTTCTTCACGAATTATAAGATTTGCATTAATAAGAGACAAAATTGTTCTCAAAACATCAGTTTCGTTTAAATTTACTTCATTTTTTACTTCTCTAATTGTTTTACCTTCTCTAAATTTATTCAGTATCATCCATTCATCTTTATTCAAACTTATCTTTGTAGATGGAGGAGTTGGATTAACTCTAAAAATTGTATCAAGTGGTGGTAATTTTTTTAAAACATCGTCAATTATTTCAACCTGTTTTGCTCCTTCAAACAAAAGTTCCTCAAGTTTTTTATTTATTTTAATCTGTACGTCTTTTGGTAACTCTTTTGAGAAATTAAAAATTCCCTCTTTCATTGTTAAAATAAGATAAAAAGCATTTTCTCCGTCTCTATCACCAACTTCAGCATTGATTATCTCGCCGTCTTTACAATAGATTTTTGCTTCCTTTTCACCCTCTTTTTCAATTTTTCCTTTTATTGAAACTACACCTGTCCTTTTTGAAAGGTTTATAAACTTTAATAAGTCCTCAATTGTAAAATCTTTTAAATTACCTTGGAATTCCAATTTCCACCTCCAAATTAATTATAATATAAAATTATATCATCTTATTTTAAAATTTATGTAACAAAATTTAAAAAAGGGAATCTATTTTAATGATTGAAAAAGAATTAATAAGAAAAGCTAAAAAAGGAGAAGTAGGTGCTTTTGCACAACTTGTAGAGATTTATGAAAAAGAGATTATTACATATTGTTACTATATTATAAAAGATAAGGAGGAAGCAAAAGATTTGGCTCAAGAGGCTTTTTTAAAGGCATTTATAAACTTAAAAAGTTTAAGAAATGAAGAGGACTTTAAATACTGGCTATTGAGAATTGCAAAAAATGGCTGTTTTAAAAAGTTATCAAGAATGAAAATCGAAAAAAAATTAATTTCAAAAGAAGAGGAAAAATCTTTATCTATTGTTGATGAGTTAATAAAAGATGATAGAAGAAAAAAAATAATGAATGCCCTTAATAAACTTGATAAAAAAGATAAAGAAATAATAATTCTAAGAGATATACAAGATTATAGTTACGATGAGATAAGTAAAATTTTAAAAATTTCAATGAATTTAGTTAAAGTTAGGTTATATAGAGCAAGAAAAAATCTAAAAAAGATAATCGAGGATGAATATGGAGAAATATGAAGTGATTAAAAAAGAATTAAAAAATTTAAATATGATTGATATTAACGGAATTTCAGACAAAATTATTAATAAATTGATTAAAGAAAAAATCAAGAAAAAAAATTCCTCAAATATCATTCTAACCATATCTCTAATTTCAATAGGAGTTGTAATTTTTATATTACTAGGTAAAAAAATATGGAAGAGATAAAAAAATTACTTCCCCAGAAGGAGCCATTTCTTTTTGTGGATAAAATTTTAGAAAGAGAAGTAGGTAAAAAAGTAGTTGCATTAAAAAGAATTTCAAATGATGATTTTTGGGTTAAATCTCATTTTCCAGATTTTCCAGTAATGCCGGGTGTTTTAATTGTTGAAGCACTTGCACAGGCATCTCTTTTAATTTTCAATAAAAGCGAAGAAAAACTTTTTCCAATTTTTGTAAAAATTGAAAATTTTAATTTTAAAAAACCAGTTTTTCCCCCAAATTTATTGGTCCTTAAATCAGAAGTTGTTCTTAAAAAGATGGGTTTTATGAAATTTAAAGTTTCTGCATACATAACTGGTGAAATTATAGCAGAAGGAGTTATTGTTGCAACTTTAAAAACAAAGGAGGAGTTAATAAGGTAAAATGAAAGGTTTTATTTTTCCAGGTCAGGGCTCACAATATAAAGGTATGGGGAGGGAAATTCTTTCAAAATATGAAGAGGGTTATAAATTTTTGGAGAAAGCAGAGGATATTTTAAATATGAATTTAAAGTATTTATTATTTGATGCAGAAGATGATGAGTTAAAGGATACAGAAAATGCTCAAATTTCGATTTTAGTAACAAGTTACATCTATTTTAAATATTTAGAAAAAAAGGGATTAACTCCAGATTATGTTGCTGGCCACTCTCTTGGTGAGTATAGTGCATTATTAAGTTCTAACTCAATTTCTTTTAAAGATGCTTTAATTCTTGTCAGAGAAAGAGCAAGAATAATGAAAAAATTCATTGGAAATATCAAAGGTTTACAGATTGCAGTATTAAATTTAAAATTGGAAGATATTGAAGATATAGTAAATAATTTACAAGAAAAAGGTGTAATTCAGATTGCTGGATACAACTCTAAAACTCAATTTGTTTTATCAATCGAAGAAAATATTTTAGATAATTTAAAAAGTTTAGTTTCAGAAAAAAAGGGAAGACTAATACCTTTAAAAACATCTCTTCCTTTTCATTCACCATTAATGCAAAAAGCAGAAGATGAGTTTAAAAAAGTTTTAGAAAATTTTAAATTCTTAAAACCTAAATTTGGTTATATATCAAGTGTTATTGCTCAAGAGATTTCTGATGGCGATTTGATAAAAGAAGTTCTTTTTAGTCAAATAACAAGACCAGTTTGTTGGATACAAGTTGTATTAAAAATGGAAGAACTTGGCGTTAAAAATTTCTATGAAGTTGGACCAAATAAAGTTTTAACAAATTTGAGTCAGAGAGATTTTAATAATTTAAAATTCTATTGTGTTGAAACTTTATTTGAAGAAGAAAAATATGAAAGAGTTTAAAAATGCTATCGTTACTGGTGGAACAAGAGGCATAGGCAAAGCAATAGTTTATGAACTTGCTAAAAATGGTTATAATATAGGATTAAATTTTTTAAAAAGTATTAATGAAGCAATTAAAATAAAAGATGATATAGAAAAAAATTATAATTTAGATGTTTTACTTTTAAAAGGTGATATTTCTATAAGTGATAATGTTAAAAATATTGTGAATCATTTTATTGAAAAATTTGGAAGTATTGACTTGCTTGTTAATAATGCTGGAATTACTAAAGATAATCTAATTATTAGAATGAAACCTGAAGATTTTTTAGAAGTTATCAATGTAAATCTAACTGCTGCATTTTTAATGATAAAAGAAGTTCTTCCTAATATGATTAAAAATAAAAATGGATCCATTATTAATATTTCATCTATTGTTGGTATATATGGTAATACTGGACAAGCAAATTACAGTGCCTCAAAAGGTGGTCTAATAAGTTTAACAAAATCAATTGCAAAAGAAGTTGCAAGTAGAAATATAAGAGTCAATGCTATAGCGCCAGGATATATTGAAACAGAAATGACATCAATTTTAAATGATGATTTAAAAAAAAATATTATTGAAAAGATACCACTTAGAAGATTTGGTAAGCCAGAAGATGTTTCTAAACTTGTAACATTTTTAGCATCTCCTGAATCTTCTTATATAACAGGTCAAGTTTTTATTATTGATGGAGGGTTATCCCTCGGATTTTAAATTAAGGAGGTGCTATATGACAAAAGAAGAAGTAATGGAAAAATTTAAAAAAGTTTTTGTTGAAAAAACAGGGATTGAAGATTTCAAAGAGGAAGACAAATTTATTGATGATCTTGGCCTTGACTCTCTAGGTGTTATGGATGTAATTACAGGTTTAGAAGAAGAGTTTAATATTACTGTTCCAGATTCAGATATTCCAAAAATAAAAGATATAAAAAGTGCATTAGATTATATTTCATCAAAGGTTTAAAATGGAGAAAAGAGTTGTTGTTACAGGAATGGGAATTATTTCTCCTCTTGGAAATAATTTAGAGGAGTTTAAAAATAATATTTTTTCAGGGAATTCAGGGATTGAAAGGATAAAAGCCTTTGATCCAACAGGATTAGATGTTCAAATAGCTGCAGAGGTAAAAAATTTTGATTTAAGAAATTTTGATAAAGAGATAAAAGTTATTGAACTTAAGAGAATTGATAGATTTTCTCAATTTGCAATAGCAGCATCTTTATCTGCTTTTTACGATTCTCTTTTAGATTTAAATAAAATTGATCCATATAGAGTTGGTGTAATTATCGCTTCAGGTATTGGAGGAATAATTAGTTTGGAAGAAGGTATTAGAACAATGATAAATAAAGGACCAAATCTTGTCTCACCTTATCTTTCAGCAATGATGATTCCTAATATGGCTTCTGGATGGGTTTCTATGAAATTGAAAATAAATGGCTATATTTCGTGTCCAACAACAGCATGTTCTGCAAGCGCTAATGCAATTGGAGAGGCCCTTGAAGTGATTAAAAGAGGTGAAGAAGATATAATTTTTGCTGGTGGTGCTGAAGCATCTATTTGTCCAATTGGAATAACAAGTTTCTCACAAGCAAAAGCACTTTCAACAAGAAATGATCAGCCAGAAAAAGCGTCTCGTCCTTTTGATAAGTTAAGAAATGGATTTGTGATGGGTGAAGGAGCAGGAGTTCTTGTTTTAGAAGAGTTGGAGCATGCAAAGAAAAGAGGAGCAAAAATTTATGCAGAGGTTGTATCTTTTGGTCAAACTTCTGATGCATACCATATAACTGCTCCTGAACCAACTGGAATTCCCAGAGCAAAGGCAATGGAAATTGCCTTAATGAAAGGAAAAGTTCCAAAGGATGAAGTTGATTATATAAATGCACATGGGACTTCTACTCCTTTGAATGATAAGGTTGAGTCAGATACAATCAAGCAGGTTTTTGGTGATAGAGCATATAAAATTCCAATCTCTTCAACAAAGTCAATGATTGGCCATCTTCTTGGAGCAGCAGGTGCAGTTGAAGCAATTGCAACGATATTAATGATTAAAGAAAATTTTGTTCACCCAACAATAAATCAAGAAGAAAAAGATCCTGAATGCGATCTTGATTATATTCCAAATGTTGGAAGAGAACATAAGATAAGATATGCACTTTCCAATTCTTTTGGCTTTGGTGGAGTTAACACTGCACTAATCTTTAAAAAATTTGATTAAATTTTTGGGTGGCTCTATCTTATTTGGAATTTTTGGGAGCCACCCTTATCAAATTAAATTTTCAATTTCAAGTCTAAAAATTACTTAAATTTTTTCAAATATATTTCTTCTCCCTACTCCTTTATGCTGCTATATCCTCTCCCCCATCAACTCTAATTACATTTCCTGTCATCCAGTATAAATTTTTGTTACATAGAGCAGCGATTGCTTTTCCAACATCTTGTGGTGTTGTGAGTCTTTTACTTGGATTTTTCAAAAGAGCAAGTTTAATCAACTCTTCATTTTGTGGTATTTTTCTTAATGCTGGAGTATCAGTAACTCCTGCCTTTATTGCATTTGCAGTTATTCCGAATGGTGCAAGTTCATATGCAAGTTGCCTTATGTATGCTTCTATTGCTGCTTTTGCACCAGATACTGCTCCATAGTATGGAAACACTCTATCGTCACCAGAACTCACCATTGCAAAAATTCTTCCACCATTTTTAAAAAGTCCTCTATAGAAAATATCTTGAACCCAATAAACAAGTTGATTAGCCATAGTATCAAGAGTCATTTCAAGTTGTTTTTGGGTCATAGTTTCTTCTTTATTTTCGTCTATGAATTTTCTTAATGTTCCAAAAGCAATAGAGTGTAAAACAACAAAAATTGAATTTTCTTCATTATCCTCTTTAAATTTTTTTTCAACTTCATTTAAAATGTACTCCCTATTTTTTGGATCTGCTGCATTCATGTTGAAGAAAAGTGCCTCAACCCTATTCTCTTTAATTTTTTTAATCACCTCTTCAACTTGTGGCAAATTTTCCCTTCTATCAAAATGAACTCCAATTATATTAAATCCAATCTTACTTAACTCTATACTTGTTGCCTCTCCAAAACCACTCGATGCACCAAGAATTATTGCCCACTCTTTCATATCAACCTCCTTACTAAAAGGATTCTAATAATTTATATTTGTTACAAAATTTTTAAAAATTTCTTAAGAAGATATATTTTTTAAACTTAACTTGACAAAAAATTTAAATATTAGATACTAATATGGATGATACAATGGATTCTTTTTAGTCAAGGAGGTATAGATGAAGAAAAGAGTAATAATTATGGGTGCAGCAGGAAGAGATTTTCACAATTTTAATACATTTTTTAGAGATAATGAAGAATATGAAGTTGTTGCTTTTACTGCAACACAGATACCAAATATTGAAGGTAGAAAATATCCATCAAGTTTAGCTGGAAAATTATACCCAAATGGAATTCCAATTTTTCCTGAAGATGAGTTACCTACCTTAATAAAAAAATATAATGTGGATTTTGTAGTTTTTTCATATTCTGATGTTTCTCATGAATATGTAATGCATAAAGCATCTATTTCTCTTTCAAATGGAGCAAACTTTATGTTACTCGGACCTAAGGACACACAGATTAAAAGCATAAAACCAGTTATTTCAATCTGTGCAGTTAGAACTGGAAGCGGTAAAAGCCAGACAACAAGAAGAGTAACGGAAATTTTAAAAGAAATGAGTTTAAAGCCTGTAGTAATAAGACATCCAATGCCATATGGCGATTTAGAGAAACAAAGAGTCCAAAGATTTGAAAAAATTGAGGATATGGATAAAGCAAATTGCACAATTGAAGAAAGAGAAGAATATGAACCTCATATAAATAGAGGAATAGTTGTTTATGCTGGTGTAGATTATGAAGATATATTAAGAAGTGCTGAAAAAGAAGCAGATATTATCGTATGGGATGGAGGTAATAATGATTTCCCATTTTATAAATCAGATTTACAGATAGTTGTAGCTGATCCTTTAAGAGTTGGGAATGAAACTACATATCATCCAGGTGAAGTAAATTTTCTATCTGCCGATGTTATTGTTATCAATAAAGTGGATACTGCATCATTTGAAAATGTTCAAAAGATAAGAAATGCAATATTTGAAAAAAACCCAGATGCTATAGTTGTTGAAGCAGCTTCACCAATATTTATTGATGGTTATGAGAAAATTAAGGGAAAAAGAGTCATAGTTGTTGAGGATGGACCAACATTAACTCACGGTAATATGGCTTATGGTGCTGGATTTGTTGCAGCAAAAAAATTTGGTGCAAAAGAAATAGTCGATCCTCGTCCATATATAAAAGGTTCTATAAAAGAAGCATTTGAAAAATATCAACAATTAGCACAAATTTTACCTGCTCTTGGCTATGGTGAACATCAACTTAAAGAACTTGAAGAAATTATAAATTCAATTCCAGCAGATCTTGTAATAGTTGCAACGCCAATAAACCTTGGAAGAATTATCAAAATGAATAAGGAAAATCTTAGAGTTCTCTATGAATTACAGGAGATAGGAAAACCTACTTTAAAGGAAATTATTTTAGAAAAATTTAAAAGATGATATTTCTTTTCTTTCTAATTTTTCTATTACCAATTTTATTCTTTCTTTTGATATTGCCAATTGGTTATCTACTTTATGGTTTTTTAAATTTACTAACTGTACCTCTACAAATAATAGAAATTGCAATTAATAAAAAACTTAGAAAAAATCATGCACTTGAACATGCAACAATAAATGTTCTTGAAGAAAAACTAAGAAGAAAAAACATATTTTCTGGATATGCAAGAGAAAATGGTTTTTATGTTTTTGGAGAAGCGTCACCTGATGATGTTTTTACTTCAAGTATTGAGGGAAGAGAGAGATTGATTAATGGTGAGAAAAATCTTGCGATTCATAATAGATGCGGAACAAGTATAGCAGTTGCAACATTTTTAACTTTTATAACTTTTTTGATACTATTAGTTATTACTCATACAATAAATATTTTTTTACTTTTAATTGCTTTTCTAATTGGAGAAATTTTCGGTCCTGCTTTAGGGAAATTCACTCAAGAATATTTCACAACTGATTCCAATGTTGATGATATAAAAATTCTTGATATTGAATTCAATCCTACAAATATATATGGACCTTTTGGAATAACTTATCCATCAAAACCTTCATCTTTCTTTATAAAGACCACTGAAGTTAAAAAACTTAAAATTATATGAGAGACTTTCTTAATTTAATAAGAATAAAACAGTGGATTAAAAATCTTTTCATTTTTGCTCCACTTTTATTTTCTAAAAATCTTTTTGATAAATACCTATTCCTTGAAACATTTATAGCCTTTATTTTACTTTCACTCTTAACGAGTGGCCTTTATATTTTTAATGATATAAAAGACCTCGAAAATGATAAACATCATCCAATAAAAAAAGAAAGACCTCTTGCTAAAGGTGTTTTTTCAAAAAAATTTGCAATATTTATTTCTATTTTATTCATTTCTATATCTCTTATTTCTTCATTTTTTATTAATTATAAACTCACATTAATTTTTATTTTTTATATTTTTATTAATGTTTTATACACGATTTTTCTAAAAAAAATAGTTATTATTGATGTATTTGTAATTGCACTTAATTTTACTTTAAGAATCTTTTCGGGTTCAATAGTTACAGGAATTAGTATTTCAAGTTGGCTAATTCTTTGTACTCTTTTTTTATCTCTTTTTTTAGGATTTTCAAAGAGAAGATTTGAGATTATATCTTTAAAAGAAAATGCAAACAAGCATAGAGAAGTTCTTTCTTCCTATTCAATTGAACTCCTCGATAAAATTATTATTGTATTAGCAACTTCAACAATTTTATCCTATGCTTTGTATACAGTTTCAATTGAAACAAAAGAAAAATTTGGAGAATCTCTTGTTTATACTATTCCTTTTGTCATATATGGTATTTTGAGATATTTATATCTTATTTATAAAACAAATGAAGGTGAGCCAACAAAACTTGTAACAGAAGATATTTCACTTCTATTAACAATAGCATTATGGATTGTTATCTCCATCCTTTTTATTTATAGATAAATTTATTATAATCTATTATAAAAGAGGTGATGTTTTGATAAGAGACTTTAAAGAATTTAAACCAAAAATTGGTAAAAATTCATGGATAAGTGAAGGTGCTTTTATCATCGGAGATGTGCTTATTGGTGATAATGTGAGTGTTTGGTTTGGAGTTGTAATTAGAGGAGATGTCGCTCCTATTGAAATTGGTAATAACACAAATATTCAGGATAATTCTGTAGTACATTCTGAAGTGGGTTTTCCTACAAAAATTGGTAACGGAGTTACTGTTGGTCACAATTCTGTAATTCATGGTTGTGAGATTGGTGATGATACATTGATAGGAATGGGTGCAATAATTTTAAATGGTGTTAAAATAGGAAAAAATTCAATAGTTGGAGCAGGTTCAGTTGTTACTGAAGGGAAAGTTTTTGAAGATGAATCATTAATTTTAGGTGTACCTGCTAAATTTGTAAGGAAATTAGATAAGGAAGAGATTAAAAAGATAAAGAAAAATTCTGAATCTTATATCATGTTAAAAAAAGAGTATGAGAAATAAAAAAGACTCCCTTTTGGGAGTCTTTTTTATATTGAGGTAATTATGGGATTAAGAGAAAAAATTGAAGTAGCAAAAGAGGAAAAAGAGGGGGATATAATTTTAAAAAATGTAAAAATTGTGAATGTTTTTGATAATTCAATTGAAGAAAGCGATATCATTATTTATGAAAATGAGATTGTAGGAGTTGGAAAATACAATAAAGCAAGAGAGATTTATAATTTAAAAGGATACTATGCATCGCCTGGTTTAATTGATAGTCATATACACATAGAAAGCACTTCTCTAACTCCTGGTGAATTTGCGAAAGCAGTTGTTCCTCAAGGAACTCTTGCTGTTATTGCTGATCCACATGAAATAGCAAATGTTGCAGGAGTTAGAGGTATAAAATATATGCTAAACGCTTCAGAAAATTTACCAATGGATATTTTTTTTATGTTACCATCATGCGTTCCATCATCACCTTATGAAAATTCAGGAGCAAGATTAAATATCGAGCATCTTTATCCATTTTTATCAAATGAAAGGGTTCTTGGACTTGGAGAAATGATGAACTATCCAGGTGTATTAAATTATGATACTGAAGTTTTGAAAAAACTTGAATATTTTAAAAATAAAATTATAGATGGACATGCCCCTTTTTTGTTAGGAAATAACCTTAATGCTTATATAACAGGGGGTATTAAATCTGATCATGAATGTACAAATTTACCTGAAGCAAGAGAAAAATTAAAAAAGGGAATGTATATAATGATTAGAGAGGGAAGTGCTGCAAGAGATTTAGATGCTCTTTTTCCATTAATAGATTCAAATACATATCCTCAAATTTTATTATGCACAGACGATAGACATCCTAAAGATTTAATAAATGAAGGACATATTAATTCCATTTTAAAAAAACTTGTAAAAAAAGGTCTTGATCCAATCCTATCAATAAGACTTGCAACTTTAAATCCAGCAAGATATTTTAATTTAATGAAGATAGGAGGTATCGCACCAAATTATTATGCCAACATAGTAATTTTTTCAGATTTAATTAATTTTGAACCCATTCTTGTTTTTTATAAAGGAAATCTTGTTGCTAAAGAGGGAGTTTCAATGTTTTCATATGAAAAAACAAAATCAGAGGGAGGAGTGAAAAATACTGTTAATATTAAAACCTTAACTTATGATAAGATAAAAATCAAAGCATTGAAGGATTATATTAATGTCATTGGAGCTTCTTCAAAATCTTTGATAACTGAAAGATATGTTTTAAAAGCAAAAATTGAAGATGGATATGTTGTTTCAGATACAAAAAGAGACATATTAAAGATGGTTGTTGTTGAAAGGCATAAGGCAACAGGGAATGTTGGAGTAGGATTTGTTAAAGGATTTAAATTGAAAGAAGGGGCAATTGCATCTTCTATTGCCCATGATCATCATAATATAATTTCAATTGGTACAAATGATAAAGATATTTTACTTTCAATTTCCATACTAGAATCATATGGAGGAGGTATATCAATTACAAAAAATGGTAAAGTGTTACACATATTATCTCTTCCTTATGGCGGTTTAATGACAGATAAAAGCGCAAAAGAAGTGAATGAAGAATATAGCAAACTTCTTTTTATAGCAAATAAACTTGGTGTAGAACTTGAGGATCCATTTATGACACTTTCTTTTATGGCTCTACCTGTTATACCTCATCTTAAAATCACTGATATAGGTCTTGTTGATACAGATAATTTTAAAGTTATATCAATTTTTGATGTTGGAGGGTAAAAAATGAAAATAATAACAGGAGGTATGATTTATTATAATGGTGACTTACAAAATTTAGATATTTTAATTGATAGAGAATCTATAATAGGAGTTGGTAAATTTTCATTAGATGGAAAAGAGATCATTGATGCAACAGGTTTAATTATTTTACCAGGTGGAATAGATATACATGTTCATTTTAATGACCCAGGTTTTACTGAAAGAGAAGATTTTGAAACTGGAACTAAAGCAGCAATATCATCTGGCATAACAACAATAGTTGATATGCCCTGCACATCAATACCACAAGTGAAAAATAAAGAAAATCTTTATAAAAAATTAGATTCGATTAAAAATAAGGCTTTTTGTGATTATGCTTTTTATGGTGGAATAACAGGAGATATGGTTAGGGATTCAAATTTTAAGGACCTTATAGAATTATATAATGAAGGGGTTATTGGTTTTAAAATTTATGGTTATTCTTCTGCTCCTTATTATGAAAATCTTTCTTATGGAGAAATGTATGAACTTTTCTCCTTTTTAAAAAAAGAAGAGATATTATTCACAATCCATGCAGAAGATTATTCAATAATTAACCATTTTATGGAAAAAGTGAAAAAAGATGGAAATTTAAAGGGTGGAGAAGCGTGGATAAAAGCAAGACCATATTTAGCTGAACCAGTTTGTATATGGAATTCATCAAGATTTATTAAAGATACAAACTTAAGATTACATATTGCTCATATTTCAACAAGTGAAGGAGTAAAAATAGTTAAGGAGAGAAAAGAAGAAGGTGTTAAAATAAGTTGTGAAGTAACACCTCATCATCTATTATTGACATATGATGATTTAATTAGTAATCCAAAATTAACAAAAACTTCACCTCCAGTTAGATGTACTGAAAACAAAGAATTACTATGGAAATATTTAGATAGTGGAATTATAGATTGTGTTGCATCTGATCATTTTTCAGGCGAATGGAAAAAGGAAAAAGACAAAGAAAATATCTTTGAAATTGCTTCTGGCATATCTGGAATCGATACAATTTTTCCACTTATCTTTTCTGAGGGTGTTGTAAAAAAAAGAATTTCATTAAAAAGATTTGTTGAGGTTATTTGTGAAAATCCTGCAAAAATTATAAAAATAAGTAAAAATAAAGGTGGAATAGAGATAGGAAAAGATGCAGATCTTGTTTTTATTGATATTAAAAGAAAATGGAAAATTAGGGGCGAAAAATTTTATAGTAAAGGAAAATATACCCCTTTTGAAAATCATGAAATTTTTGGTAAAGTTACAAAGACAATTTTAAGAGGCGAAATTGTTTTTGATGAAAATAGAGGTTTTCTTGTCGAAGGTGGTTTTGGCAAATGGATTAAAAGAGATTATTAATTTAAATGAACATATCTATTGAAGAAAATTGGGTAAAAATAAAAGATGACTTTATAAAAAATGGTAAGAAATTAATGGTCATTGGTGGTTCAGATTCAGGAAAAACTACCTTTATTCTCTATCTTGCAAATGAAATTTTTAGAGAAGGAAAATCAGTTGGAATTCTTGATCTTGATATAGGACAATCGAATATAGGTCCTCCTGGTACTATTGGTTATGGAAAAGTTAGTAAATATTTAGAAAATTTATCTGAAATTGAGCCTGTTAAAATGTATTTTATTGGTAGCGTATCTCCAAAGGGAAATCTATTACAATTAGTTGTTGGAAGTTACAAACTTTTAAAAGAAATGGAGAAAGAATCTTTAGATTATATTTTAATAGATACAACAGGTCTTATTGATGGGTTAATAGGAGAGTTATTAAAACATAATAAAATCGAACTTTTAGACCCTGATTTTATAATTCTATTTGAGAATGAAAATGAGATAGAAAATTTGATAAAGCCTTTTATATTTAACGATAAAAAAATTATTAGAGTTAAACCGTCACCATATATAAATGAAAGAACAAGAACTGAAAGGATTAATTATAGAAATGAAAGATTTAAAGAATATTTTAAGAATTATAAAGAAGTCGAAATATATTTTAAAGAAGATAATATTTTGGGATTAAATTTAGAAAAATTTATTCCACCAATTGATTCAATTGTCGGTTTTCTTGATAAAGATAGATTTTTAGTTTGCCTTGGTATTTTTAAAAAAATAAATCTTTATAAAAATTCAATTATTGTAAATATACCAAATTTTGATATAAAACGAATAAAATTCATTAAATTTTCAAACCTACTTTATCAATATTATGATTAAAAAAAGGATTCCAATTGGAACCCTTTATAAGAAAATTTTATTTTAAAAATTTTTATGTTTCTTTTATTATTTTTTTGATTGTTTCAACTGCTTTTTCAGTATCCATGTTCCTTATATCAACTCCATAATGTTTAGTTTTTTCGAAACCTGCTTTTTCAAATGCATCTCTAAACATCTTTGTCTGCATTTTTGGATCGCAACCTGCAATATAAAGTTTATCTATTTTTCCATTTGAAGATAATAGAGTTGACAAGAAATTATCTCCATCATCAGCACATAATTGAGGATGGATAGCAACAAAATCAACTAATTCCTCTCTCCTTAATATATTTAAAATTTCGAAAACATTCATACTATGAAAAGAGGGACAAGTTCCCTGACAAACACAAGGTAAAATTCCTTTCATTCTTTTTCACCTCCATCAAATATAACTTTTACTCTTTGTCCTACAAAACTTATGGCATCATTAGAACACGCACCTTTTAAACATCCTTTACAGAAATCAACGCAATTTTCAGGTTTAACAACTTCAACCCTTCCATCTATAACCTCATAAACATCATGAGGGCAGAACTCAACACAAGAAAAACATGAAATGCATTTCTCATAATCAATTACAGGATACCAACTTTTAGACATAAATTAACCTCCTTTAGCAGTAATTTTTAATCTCTCTTCTTTCTCAATTTTTGAAACTATTCTCTTCCATTTTGGATCATTCACTCCAACTACACATTTATTATTTTCTCTTAAGGACTCTCTTATTTTCAATAAATTAACATTTTTTTCAATATACTCATCTGAAATTTGTGAAATTATTTTAAAAAGTTTTTTAACAAAAGAATCAATATTTTCATTTACTGAATACATAACCAATCTTCCTTCTCTTTTTTCTTTTACCAGACCAACAACCTTAAGTTCTTGTAAATATTTTGAAACATTATAATGTGTTTCTTTTAAAGCATCAGCAATTTCGCAGACATAATATCCTTCTCTTTTCTTTAAAAGGAGCGTTAATAATTTCAATCTTTTTTCCTCTGATAAAACTTTAAAAATCTTACAATATTTATCCATAATTAATTTATTTTGTTTGTATTATAAAACCTTCTTCATAATCAATTATTGAATCACTCAAATCTTCACCAATTTCTTTTTCAAAATAAAATTTCAATCCGCCCTTTTCAATCATTATATCTTCATCTTCTCCACCATCTACAAAAAGAATTTTTATTGATGAGCCACAACAACTTGAACCAGAACTTATAAATTTAACTGACAAATTCTCTTTTCCTGATTCATTTAAAATTTTTTTAAATTCTTCTACTGCTTTTTCTGATATATCAACCATAGTAACCTCCATAAAATATTCCAATATGCACATATTAGCATATATTAAATTTTTGTCAATCGAAAAATTATCTATTATTTGATGTGATTAAATTATATTTAATTCTTTTCCGCCTTTATATAATGCATTTAATGCTTTATCTATATCTTCAATTGAGTGTGATGCCATTATACATGAACGAAGCCTCGAAGTTCCTGGAGGAATTGCTGGAGTAAGTATTGGAAATATTAAAATTCCTTCATCCCATAAAATCCTTGTAAATTTAAGAGCAAGTT
>JBAMLT010000008.1:0-53794 GCA_039793425.1 Caldisericota bacterium | reverse complement strand
CAAGTTCATCATCTTTAATTAGAATTGGAACAACCGCAGATTGAGTTTTCATAATATCAAATCCCATTTTTTTTAATTCAGTAGTATAGTGATTTATATTTTCCCAGAGTTTTTTTATTCTCCATTTTTCTTCTTCAATAACATCAAAAGATTTTATAGCAGCCATTACCTGTGCAGGTGGTAAAGCAGCAGAGAAAATATATGCCCTTGAATTATGTTTTATGTAATCTATTAAATTCTTATCACCAGCAATATATCCACCGACTGAAGGTATTGTTTTAGAAAGAGTTCCCATATCAATATCTACTTCACCATATATTCCAAAATATTCTTCAATGCCTTTACCATTTACCCCTAAAACTCCAAGAGAATGTGCTTCATCAACCATTAAAAGAGCATTGTATCTATTTTTTATCTCAATTAATTCAGGAAGAGGTGTTATATCTCCATCCATTGAATAGACCGCATCTACAACAATTAACTTGACTTTATCATTAGGAATATCTTTTAAAAGTTCTTCAAGATGCTCCATATCATTGTGATCAAATCTTATAAAATTTGCTCTTGATTGAATTGCTCCATCAACTATACTTGCGTGGTCATATTTATCACATAGAACATAATCATCTTTAGTTAAAAGTGTTGATATTGTTGTCAAATTTGTTACATATCCACTGCTGAAAACTGCACTTTCCTCTCTTTGTTTAAAATTTGCTATTCTTTCTTCGAGTTGATTATGAAGTTTAGTTGTTCCTGCAAGGAGCCTTACTCCATGAGTTCCTGTGCTGAATTCATCTATTGCTTTTTTACTTGCTTCATTTATTTTTGGATGGTTAATAAGACCAAGATAAGAATATGAACCAAACATTATCATATCTTTTCCATTAACAATAACATGAGCATCATAAATTTTTTCTATAGGTGCTTGATAAAAATATAAATTTCTTTTTTTCGCATCATTTAATCTTTCTAAAAACTTTTCAATTCTTTCATTTAAAGGATTCATTAATTCCTCCTAATTAGAATTACTTTTTTAATTATACTATATTTGATAAAATTTTAATGAATTAATTTTTATGGAGGTTTTAATTATGAACTTTACAACTTTACTTCAAGGCAATATTTTCTTTGGAAAAGGTTATTTGAATAAAATTATTGAATTATCAAAACACCTCGGCAAAATAACTTTAATAGTTACAGGTAAAAAGTCAACAAAAGAAAGTGGAGCACTTTCAAATTTAACAGAATATCTTAAAGATATTGGAGTAAATTTTGTAATTTTTGATAAAATAGAGCCAAATCCAGATTTTTCAGTTGTAGAAGAAGGCGGGAAAATTTTTCTTGAAAATGGTTGTGAGTCAATAATTGCAATAGGAGGAGGAAGTAGTATTGATGCTGCAAAAGGGATTGGAGTTTATGGAATTTATAAAGAGATCGAATCTTTTCTATCTGGAGAAAAAGTTGTTGATAGAAAAATTCCACCACTTATTGCAATACCAACCACATCAGGCACTGGTTCAGAAGTTACTAAATATACAATTATAACTTATAAAGAAAAAAAACTTGCCATTGCATCGCCTTTTATTACTCCAGAATATGCTATTTTAGATCCTGAACTAACCATATCAATGACTGCAAATATCGTTAGAGATACAGGTATTGATGCTTTGTCACATGCTTTAGAGGGTTTGTTCTCTTTAAACTCAACTCCAATTTCAGATTTATTTGGCTATGAGGCAGTTAAGATAATTTATAAATATCTTCCAAGAAGTTTTGCAAAAAAAGAAGATTATGAAGCAAAAGAAATGATGCATTATGCATCTTGTATTGCAGGAATTCAGATTTCTCAAAGCGGAACAGGTATTGTACATGGAATGGGTTATCCTCTAACAATAAAATATGGATTCCCCCATGGTTTTGCTAATGCAGTTCTCATGCCTTATGTTTTTAAATTTGAACTTCCTTCTCAATATGAAAAAATGGCAAAAATTACTCAAGAACTTGGCTTGAGTATTGGTAATATTTATAAGGATGCAGAAAAATTTATTGATATTCTTTTAGATTTTTATAAGATTTTAGAATTACCTATAAATTTAAAGGATCTTAAGGTTAAAGAAGAGGACCTTAAAGTTTTCTCAGAAGAAGTTTTTAATAATGAAAGATTAAAAAGAATCGCACCAAGAGTTCCAAGTTATGATGATATATTAAATATTTACAAAAACTCATATTTTGGTGTATTATAATTAAGTGAATAGAAAAACTTTTAATCCAATTGATATTTTATCTATAGGTTTGGTTTTTGCTCTATTTTATTTTATTTTAATTGGAAGTAAAAATTACTCTCAGATTATAGTTGAACAGAAAGGTATTATTCTTTCAACAAAATATCTTCCACTTTACTCTTTTTATTCAATATTAAGAGTTTTTATTGCATTTATTCTATCATTCATATTTGCGATTGTTTATGGTTATCTTGCATACAGAAATAAAACTTTAGAGATTTTTTTAATACCTCTTCTTGATGTGCTTCAATCTATTCCAGTATTATCATTTTTACCTCCTGTTTTCTTTTTCATGGTTTCTATTTTTAAGGGTTCGAGAATAGGACTTGAACTTGCATCCATTATTTTAATATTTACAGGTCAAGTTTGGAATCTTGTTTTCAGTTTTTATAATTCTTTAAAAACTATTCCAAGAGAATTAGATGAAGGTGCGAAAATAAATAAATTGAATTTCTGGCAAAGATTTACAAAACTCGACCTCCCTCATGCTGCAATAGGTTTAATATGGAATAGCATGATGTCTGTTGCGGGAGGATGGTTCTTTTTAATGGCTTGTGAAAATTTTTCTGTTATAAATCAAAATTATACACTTCCTGGACTTGGTTCATTTCTCGCTAAGGCATCTGAAGAAGGAAATTTAACTATGATTGTTTTTGCATTGATAACTTTAATTTTAATTATTGTTTTAATAGATCAATTAATATGGAGACCTTTAATAGCATGGTCAATAAAATTTAAATTAGAAGAAAAGGCTGAGGAAGAAGTAAGTTCAGTTGTTCTTGATTGGTACCAGAAATCACAAATCATTAATCTAATTTCAAAAACATTAATTTTACCTTTAAATAAAATAATGATAAATATTTATTCAAAAAGAAAAAGTTTCAACGAAAATTTTACCTTTGAAGTAATTAAAAAAATAATTTCTTATATAATTTTTGGATTAATTTTTATTTTAATAATAAGAGGTTTTGAAGGTTTAATTAAACTCATTAGTTCAGTTTCTTTAGATAACTGGTTACTTATTTTCAAAAGTGGCTTTTTTACCCTTGTAAGAGTGATTCTTGCTGTTACAATAGGTTATCTTTGGACAATACCAGTTGGAGTAAAAATTGGAATAAATCCAAAAATTTCTAAATATGCTCAACCTATAGTTCAGATACTTGCATCAATTCCAGCAACGGCTATTTTTCCAATTATTTTATTATTCTTCTTGAATATAAAGGGTGGTCTTAATATAAGTTCAATAATTTTAATGGCATTAGGGACACAATGGTATTTACTTTTTAATGTAATTGGTGGCGCTCATCAGATTCCAAAAGATCTTATTGAAGTAAGTAAAATTTTTGATGTTAAAGGCAGCAGATGGTGGTCAATTTTAACAATTCCTGCAATTTTTCCATCATTAATAACAGGTGGTATTACTGCATGGGGTGGTGCATGGAACTCAAGTATTGTTTCTGAATATGTTAATTTTGGTGGAAAAGTTCATCAAATTCCGGGTCTTGGGGCTTTGATAAGTAGTGCAACTGAAAATGGAAACACACCTTTACTTGCAGCAAGCACTTTATTTATGGCTATTATTGTAGTATTATTTAATAGATTCTTCTGGAGGAGAATGTACAACCTTTCAGAGGAGAAATATCATTTGGAGTGACGCTATGAACTTGCTCGAAGTAAAAAATGTAAGTAAAAAATTTTTATTTCCTGGTAAAAAGGAAATTTATGTCCTTAAAGATATAAATTTTGATATTAAAGAAGGAGAGATTGTATCAATTCTTGGTCCTTCAGGTTCAGGAAAATCTACCTTAATAAGAATAATTGCTGGTCTTATTAAACCAGATGAGGGAGTAGTTTTATATAGAAATAAAGTGGTGACTGATGTTAATCCAGGAGTTTCAATAGTTTTTCAAAATTTTGGTCTTTTTCCATGGCTTACAGTTGAAGAAAATGTTTTATTAGGACTTACTTCTAAAGAAATGTCGATTGAGGAGAAAAAGGAAAGAGCATTAAAGGTAATAGATACAGTTGGTTTGGATGGTTTTGAAAAAGCATATCCCAAAGAATTATCAGGTGGAATGAAACAAAGAGTTGGTTTTGCAAGAGCACTTGTAGTAGAACCTGATATATTACTTATGGATGAACCTTTTTCTTCTCTCGATGTATTAACTGCAGAAAATTTGAAAAGTGACCTTTTGGAGTTATGGATTGGAAATAAAATACCAACTAAAGCAATTGTTTTGATAACTCATAGTATTGAAGAAGCAGTGTATATGTCTGATAGAATAATTATAATAAGTAAAGACCCAGGAAAAATTGTTGAGGAAATTGAAGTAAAAATTCCTCACTGGAGAGATAAAAACTCTCAGAAATTTTTATCATTAATAGATAGAATCTATACAACATTAACCGGTGGAGAAATAGAAAAAGAGAGAGAAATACTTAGAGTATCAAAAGAAATATTGATTGTTCCTTACGCAAGAGTTGGAGCAATAACAGGTTTTGTAGAACTTATTGCTGATCTTGGAGGTAGAACTGATTTATTTAAAATTGGTGGTGAATTATATATGGATTTAGAAGACCTACTTCCAATTGTTGAAGCATCAGAATTGATTGGTTTTACAAACTATAAACAAGGAGATGTTGAACTTACAGGCGATGGCGAAAAATTTGTTGAAGCAGATGTCTTAAAAAAGAAAGAGATATTTAGAGAAAAAGTTTTGGAAAATGTTTTTTTAATAAAACAAATAGTGCGCGTACTTAAATCAAAAGCTAGTAAGAGAATTTCTGAAGATTTTTTCCTCGATATACTTGAAAGAAGATTAACAAGAACTGAAGCTGAAAAACAACTTGATATATTAATTGATTGGGGTAGATATGCAGAACTTTTTACTTATGATGATGAAACTGATGAACTGATTCTTGAAGAGGAAACTGAAATACATATTGAGAAATGATTTTTGAAGTAAAAGAAAAATTAGATAATATAAGAATTTCAAATATAAAAATCAATGATATTGAAATTGAGACGCCAATCTTTATGCCTGTTGGAACTCAAGCAACTGTTAAAACACTATCTTCAGATGATGTTTGGAATTTAGGTTATAGATTGATTCTTGTAAATTCATATCATCTACATCTACAACCAGGTGAAGAAATTATTAAATCGTTTAATGGAATAAAAAATTTTATGAAATGGAAAGGACTTCTTCTTTCAGATTCTGGTGGTTTTCAGGTTTTATCACTTTCTGATATTAGAGAAATCAAAGAAGACGGTGTTTTATTTAAATCATTCATAAATGGTTCGACTCATTTTTTTTCACCAGAATATACTGTAAAATTTCAGGAACTCCTTGGAGTTGATATTATGATGACACTTGATATTTGTCCTCCATATGGAGTAAGTGAAAAAGAACTTTTTGATTTTACTAAATTAAGTATAAACTGGGCAAAAAGAGGAAAAAGTGTAAAAGAAGATGGAAAAGGTTATCTTTTTGCAGTTCTTCAGGGAGGGTTAAATTTAAATTTAAGACTTAATACTCTTGAGGAACTTGAGAAGGAAAATTTTCCAGGATATGGAATTGGTGGATTATCTATTGGTGAACCATGGCAACATACAATTAAATTATTAAAAAAATTTGTACCAAATATGCCTCAAAATAAGCCAAGATATTTTATGGGGCTTGGAGATCCAATTAGCATTATGGATGCAGTTGAAGCAGGGGTTGATATGTTTGATTGCGTTTATCCAACAAGAATTGCAAGAAATAGAACTCTTTTGACAAAATTCGGAAAATTAAGAATAACAAAAAGTGAATATAAAAGTGATGAAAGACCAATTGAAGAAGATTGTGATTGTTATACATGTAAAAATTTTAGTAGAGCATATCTTCATCATCTTTTTAAAGCAAAAGAGATTCTTGCACCTCGACTTGCAACAATTCATAATTTAAGATTCATGTATAATTTTATGGAGAAATTGAGAGAATCAATTAAAAAGAAAAGTTATTTTAAGTTTAGAGAAGATTTTGAAAAAAATTTCATAAATGATTATAATGAATAGTAGGAGGTATATATGAAAATAAAAATGTCGATTATTTTATTTTTATTATTTTTTTTAATATCTTGTGGAACAAAAATTGATGTTAATAAAGTTAGAGAATATGCTGATCCAATGACTGAGAATTTACTTATTGGTAGGAATGAAAAAAATTATGAAAAATATTCAAAAGATTTCAGCGATAAAATGAAAAAGGCTATAACCAAAGAGAAATTTATAGAAAGTATAGATCTAATTGAGGGAAAAATCGGCAAATATATTGAAGATTCAAAGAAATTTTATATGGCAACTAAAGAAAAAAAATTATATTGTTGTTACATATAAAGCAAAATTTACAGATGAAACAAGCGATGTTACAGTAAGAATTGTTTTTGAAGAAATTAATGGAGAGATGAAAATAAGTGGTGAATGGTATGATTCTCCTAAACTAAGAAAATGAAATGAAAGAAGAAATAAGAAAATCTATTATTTTTATTATTCTCGTATTAATAATAACTTATGTTTTTGGTTTTATGGTAATTTTACTAAAGAACAAAATTGTTTTTTCTCAGAATTTTTTTACTGTTTTCTCAATAATATATATGTACATGCCATTTTTTACTGTTGTGATAGTTGAAAAATATATTTTTCATGGGAATTTAAAAGGTCTTGGATTTTATTTTAAATGGAATAAATATTTAATATTTTCGATATTAATTCCAATAATATTAGGTTTCTTATCATTATTTTCAAGTTTAATTTTTAAGGACACAACCTTACATTCTGAATATTTTAAACCATATTATTTAATATTATTGATTCTTCAAGGAATAATTTTTGGTTCAACTGTAAATGCTTTAATTGCATTAGGAGAAGAGGTTGGATGGAGAGCATATCTTGTTAATAATTTAATCCACCTTGGTTTTTACAGATCTTCCCTAATAATAGGTTTTGTATGGGGTATATGGCATGCACCAATGATTTTACTTGGTTTGAACTATCCTGATCATAGAATTTTAGGTATTTTTATGATGATTATATTTTGTATTTTACTTACACCTATTATGATATATCTGACCCTAAAATCTAAATCAGTTATTGTTCCCTCAATTTTTCATGGAGTTATAAATGCTTTAGGAGGTATTCCAATTGTTATGCTTATTGGGGGAAGTGATTTGACTAAAGGTTTAACAGGTGTTGCAGGTTTCATTGTTTTAATTTTTTTAAATATCTTATTACTTCCCTTTTATCAAAAATTAAATAAAGAAGTTTTAGAAACATAAATTTGTTTATACTTGACAAATCATTAGAATTTTATATATTAATTAAGAACTATTTTTTTGGAGGTTTTATATTTTATGAATGGAAATAATCAGGATAAAGATAGGCCACGAAGTAAGCAGAATGGAAAGATACCTAAAAAACAGTTAGGTCAAATTTCTAATCTCGAAGAATATATTAAAAGTCATACAAGTCAGATAAAAATTTCACCTTTTCTTATAAGTAGCGATGTTGAAGAACAAGAGATTAAAGATATTACAAAAAAAGAGATTGAGAAATTTCTTTTAGTTTTAAAACCTGAATTTAACTCAAGAATTCTTGATCTTATATCAAGTCATGGTGAATATTCTTTGGAACTTGCAAGGAGAGGTTATGAGAATGTTGAGGGTTTAGATAGGTCAAGTCTACTTGTACAAAAAGCAAGAGCAAAGGCTGAAAAAGAGGGTTTGAATGTAAAATATAGGGAAGGAACACCAAGAAAATTATCATACCCACAAGATAGTTTCGATTTTGTTCTTCTTGTTGGTAATGTTTTTGGATTTTTTGATACTCCTCTTGATTCTTTAAATGTATTAAAAGAAATATATAGAGTATTAAGTCCAAATGGGAAAATTCTAATTGATATTATTGATAGTGAATATGAAAAGAAGAATATCATTCCTTATTATTGGCAATGGCTTGATAAGAAACATTTTGTTTTAAGAGAAACAAATCTATCTATAGATGGCGAAAGTTTGATAATAAGAGAAATTTTGAATCACATTGAAAAGGGAATCTTAAAAGATAGTTTCTTTTCAATAAGACTTTATTCAAAAGAATTGATTTCAAATTTACTCAAAGAGGCAGGTTTTAAAGATATTCAGGTAATAGAACACTCTATTGATATAAAAAGTAGAATAACAAATTTTCAAATTGGTGAAAAGCATATTCTTTTTACTGGTGTTGCTAAAAAGGAAGTAGTAGAGAAAAAAACAAGAATTAGAAGAGAACAGAGAAATGTTGCTGTTATACTTGGAGATCCAACAAAAAAAGATCCTTTAAAGCCGAATAATATTTTTGATGAAGATGATTTGAGAGCAATAGATAAATTAAAAGAAAATTTAAGACAGATTAAAGGTTATAATTTCATTTATATAAATAACCATGATAACTTGATTAAAGAGATTGAAAGAATAAAAGATAAGGTTAATTACATCTTGAATTTTTGTGATGAAGGTTATTTCAATGACCCAACAAAAGAATTACACATACCTGCACTACTTGAAGTTCTCGGAATTAATTATACTGGAGCATCTCCTCAATCTCTTGCACATTCATATGATAAATCTTTGGTAAGGGGAGTTGCAAGAGAAATGGGTATCCCAGTTCCTGATGCATTCTTGATAAAACCAGGTGAAAGTATATTTGAACTTCCATTTCCATTTCCAGTTATAGTAAAACCTAATTTTGGAGATTCAAGTTTTGGTATTACACAAAAAAATGTTTCATATAACCTTGAAAATTTAATCAATGCAATTAGAGATATAAGAGACCTTTTTGGTTATGATAAACCAATTTTAATTGAAGAATTTCTAACTGGAAAAGAATTGAGCATTGGTTTAATAGGTAATCCTCCAAAATATCCATATAAACTGCTTCCAATAGCAGAACTTGATTATTCATCCATTCCTGAAGATTTGCCAAAGATCTGTGGATATGAAGCAAAATGGCTTCCTGATTCTCCTTATGGAAAAATAAAATTTATAAAAGCAGATATTCCTGAAGAAATGGAAAGAGATTTGCTTGAATGGAGTATAAAACTTTTTGAAAGATTGGATTGTAGAGATTATGCAAGATTTGATTTCAGATTGAATTCAGACGGAAATCCAAAACTACTTGAAGTTAATCCTAATCCCGGATGGCATTTTGATGGATTTTTAGCAGAAATTGCAAGAATTGATAATATCGATTACAAAACCTTAATAGAATATATTCTAAAATCTACTGAAATAAGATTAGGTTTATTATCAAGCGATCTTTTCTAATAAAAAATTTATTTTAATAATAATTTTTTAGTTTTCTTCTGTATTATGCTCTTTTTTAATCAGACCCCAGTGATAAAAATAAACAGGAATACCCACTATAAGAAGTGAAATATTTCTTGTTAATGAATCTGAAACATATGGTAGATAACCTAAATTTTTTCCTTTTGATATATAATTATCATATTCAACCTTCCATTGCTCAAGTGATCTTTTTTGTTCTTCTGTTAATTCAATTTTTTCAACTGCTTCATCGAATTTTATACCTTCCAAAAAATATGGATAAGGGGGTTGTACATATCCATATCTATACTCAAGAGCACTTTTAAAAAAAGTTAATTGTAACCCAAGGTTAATCAATCCTACTGTTCCAACTATTATCAAACTTAAACCAACAAGTGAAAAAAGATAAAGATAAATTTTTCTTAATGTAAACTTACTCATAAAAACCTCCTTATGTTTCTATATTATAATAAACACTTATTGTTGAAAAAAGTTTCATAAAATTGTAATATTTTAATAATATTAACATATTGGAGGTATTAATGGAAAAAGAGACTAGAGAATATGAAGGAAAATTACTTAATTCTATAGATGATTTTGTTGAAAATTCTATAAAAGGTCCACAAATAGTTGATATAAAAAAATATAGACTTCAAATAAATGAAGAGAAAGAATTAATAAAAGAATATGAATATGAAGAATTGATAAAAAATTTTAACTCAATAAAAAAAGTTATAACTCTTTATTGTGTTGATGGATGGAATGTCGATATATTATGGGAAGGCATACCAGTAGAAGATATTTTAATTAACTCTAAAGTTAATTTAAATTACCCTGTTATAATATTTCATGCTATTGATGGTTATACAACTTCTCTATCAAAAGATTTTGTTATTAACAATAAATTATTTTTAGCATATAAAATGAATGGAATAATTTTACCACCTGAGAGAGGTTTTCCATTTCAACTTATTGGGGAAAATAAATGGGCATATAAATGGATAAAGTGGGTAAATAAGATTGAACTATCAAACGATACTAAATATAAAGGATACTGGGAAAGTAGAGGATATTCAAATAAAGCAAATTTAAATGAACCATTTTTTGATTAATAAACATCCCTTTACAATTTTAAAAAATAAATTAAACTTATATAGGTTATAAAGAAGTTATTAAAAGGAGGATATAGATGAAAAGAGTTTCATTAAAAGTAGCAAAAAGAGAGACAATGAAAAAAAGTGATTTAAGAAAGTTAAGAGAGAAAAGTCTTGTACCTGGAGTTATATATGGAGAGGGTCTAAAAAATAATATATTAATCTCAGTTCCATTGAAAAATATTACAGATTTAATAAAGTTAAAAAGAGAAGAAGATTTTCTTGTTGAAATTGAAATAGAAAAAAGTAGAAAAAAATTAATAGCAGTATTGAAAGATGAACAATTTCACCCTGTGAAAGATGAAGTAACACATGTTGATTTCCATTCAGTTTCTCTTGAAAAATCAATTATTTCAAAAGTTCCAATACATTATATAGGGGAACCTGTTGGTGTTAAGGAAGGTGGAGTATTATTTAAAGCCCTTTATGAGATTGAGTTAGAGGCAAAACCTATGGATTTACCTTCTTTTGTTGAAGTGAATATAAGTGATTTAAAAATAGGTGATTCTATTCATATATCTGATATAGAAATACCACAGGGTGTTAAAGTTTTACATGAACCTGATGAAACAGTTGTAACTGTATCTACACCAACAAAAGAAGAAGTTAAGGTTGAAGAGGAAGTTGTTTTAGAAGAAGCTAAACCAGAAGAAGCCGGGGCACAAACAACTGCACCTGAAACAAAAGAGAAAAAAGAAGAAAAGAAATAATTTGTGTATGTAATCATTGGACTTGGCAATCCAGAATTTGAATTTTTAGGCACAAGACACAATATTGGTTTTGATTTTATTAATTTCTTATCAAAAAAATGGAAAATTAAGATTGATAAAATAAAATGGAAAAGTGAATTTGGGGAAGGGAAAATTTTTTTTGAAGATAAAGTCGAGAATATTCTGTTAATAAAACCTTTAACATATATGAATCTTTCTGGTGAAGCAGTGAAAGAAATATATAATAATTTAAAAATTGATTTAAAAAAATATGTAATTGTTCATGATGATCTTGATCTTCCTATAGGAGGAATTCAATTTATTTTCAACAGAGGAGATGGTGGTCATAATGGTATTAAATCGATAATAAATGATTTAAATACCAATCAATTTTTTAGATTGAGAATTGGAATTGGAAGACCTCCAGATGATATTGATACGATAAATTATGTTTTAAGTCCGATACCATTTGTTGATAGAAAAATTTATAAAAAAGCATTTATCCATGCTGAGGATATTTTAATGTCTTTTATTTTTTATGATGAAGAAAAAGCAGTATCAAAATCAAATAAAAAGGGAATTTACTGATCTTTTATTTAACGATATAAAAGATATACCAGATGAAATTGGTGGTATAGTAAGAGGGTCACTTCCTTTTCTGTTAATCAAACTAAACTCAATATCACCATTTATTTTTTTTATAATGAGCGATGAGAAAGAATTATATGAAATTTTTGAAGAATGTATTTCCTTCGATGATTATAATAATGAAATTTTTATTCCTGAAATTGAAAAAAATAATCCAGTTAAAACTATAAATTTCATAAACTCATTTAAACAGATTAATAATAAAAATAAATTCATCGCCTTTTTAACTTATAAAAATTTATATGAAAATACATTCATTGAAGAAAAGAAAGTAATTTTATCAAAAGATAAAGAATTTAATTTTAATTTTATAATTAAGAATTATCTAAAAGATTATGAAAGGGTTAATTTTGTGAAATCTCAAGGTGAATATGCTATAAGGGGCGGCATTATTGATATTTTTTTGATTAATCAAATCAATCCTGTAAGAATAATTTTTGATGGAAATACAATAGAAGATATAAGAGAATTTGATCCTTTTACTCAAAAATCTGTAAAAAATATTAAAAAAGTAGAAATAATAAATTTTGTAAAGAAAGAAAATATTTATAATATTTTAAAAGATAAAGGTATTTTTGTATCTTACAATGAAAAATTTGAAAATATTAAACACATATATATTACAAATTTAGATTCAAAATTTTTAAATTATGATTTTGTATCACTTCCAACTTTCTTTTCTAAAAACAAAACCATGGAATTATATGATGATTTAAAAAAGAAAAACTTTAAAGTATTTTATATTAGTGAAGATTTTATAAAAAATTCTATCAATTGTTTGATAAAAGAAAATTTTTTAAGTAAAGAAAAAAATATTGCAGTTATAGGTAAGAAAAGAAAACCATCTTTTATAAGTTCAAAATATATATATCCATCATTTTTAAGTGAAATTACAAGGTATGAAGAATTAAAAGAGGGTGATTTTGTAGTTCATATAGATTTTGGAATTGGAAAATTTAAAAAATTAATAAATCTTGAAAGAGGAGGTATAAAAAAAGATTATTTATTGATAGAGTATTTAAACAATGAAAAACTTTATGTTCCTGTTGAGAAAATTGATAGAGTAAAAAAATATATTGGAGATAGTGAAAATATTATACTTTCAAGATTGGGTGGAAATGAATGGAAAAGAACAAAAGAAAAAAGTGTTGAGGATATAAAAAAAGTTGCGGGTGAACTTTTGAATTTATATGCTAAAAGGGAAATTATTAAAAAGAGACCATATAAAGAATTTAAAGATATTGAGGAAGAGTTTGATTTATCTTTTGATTATGAACTAACTCAAGATCAATTGAAAGCAATTGATGATATAAGAAATGATTTATCAAGTGAATATTTAACTGAAAGAGTTATTTGTGGAGATGTTGGATTTGGAAAAACAGAAGTTGCTTTAAGAGGAGCAATTAGAGTTATTCTAAATGGGAAACAGGTTCTTCTTTTAACCCCGACCACGATTCTTGCATTACAGCATTATAGAGTTATAAGCGAAAGGTTTAAAAATTTTCCTATAAAAGTTGAAATGCTTTCAAGATTGACTAAAGAAAGTGAAGAAAAAAATATTATTAGTGATATTAGAAATGGAAAAATAGATTTTTTAATTGCAACTCATAGAGCATTAAGTGAAGATATCTCATTTTTTGATTTAGGATTATTGATAATTGATGAAGAACATCTTTTTGGCGTTGAACAAAAAGAGAAAATAAAAAAATTAAAAGAAGATATTGATGTTTTATATCTTTCTGCAACTCCAATACCAAGAACTCTTGAAATGTCTCTTTCAGGAATAAAAAAATTTTCAATAATAAGAACACCTCCAATAGGAAGATATCCTATTGAAACTATTGTTTCACCATTTAATCCAATATTAATAAAAGAAGCAATAATTAATGAATTAAAAAGAGGCGGACAAGTTTATTATGTACATAACAGAATAATAACAATTGAAGAAGAAAAACTTTTCATTCAATCACTTGTTCCAGATATAAAAATTCTTGTTTTACATGGTCAATGTGATTCAAAAGAAATTGAGGAAGGTATGATAAGTTTTATTAATAAAGAATATGATTTGTTACTCTCCACAACAATAATTGAGGCTGGTTTAGACAATGAAAATGTTAATACAATAATAGTAGTTGATTCCCAAAATTTTGGTCTTTCACAACTTTACCAATTGAGAGGTAGAGTTGGAAGAAAGGATAAAAAAGCAATTGCATATTTATTTTATAATCCAAACAAAATAAGTGAAAATGGTAAAAAGAGATTAAAGGTTCTTGAGGAATTGACTTATCTTGGTGCAGGTTTCCAGGTTGCATTAAAGGATCTTGAAATAAGAGGTGCAGGTAATTTACTTGGCAAAGAACAAAGTGGTTATATAAATTCAATAGGTTTTGAACTTTATATGGAATTATTAGAAGAGGAGATATCTAAACTTAAGGGTATTAAATATGACAAAAAATTATATGTTGATCTTGATTTAGATATTAATACAACAATACCTGAAAATTATATTCCTTATGAAGATGAAAGGTTATATTATTATAGAAAATTTTTTGAAGCAAAATCTTTTGATGAAATTTCCAATATAAAGGAAGAATTAGAAGATAGATTTGGAAGAGTTGACGGTAACATTATAAATTTAATAGAAACCTCAAAGTTAAATTTAATTTTAAAGAAATATAAAATTAAGAAGATTTCCAATTTGGGTAATCAAATTTTTATAAAACCAACAAATGAAACTCCAATAGATTCATTAAAAATTAGAACTCTTGAAATAATATTTTTGAATAGAATTAAGTTTACCCCGAGTGAAATTGTTATATTAGATGTGAAAGACCCTATTCAAGATATTAAGAGATTTTTTAAGGTTATTGAAATATAATATTTATTGAAATATAATATATATAATATATTTAAATATAAATAAATTTTTTATGGAGGTGTTTTTTGAAGAAAATATTATTTATAATATTCTTATTAGTAATATTTTTTCCTGTTAAAATTTTTGGTTATCAAAATGAAATTGAACTGAATTTTTCGAATGATCATTATTATCTTACATTTGATGAAGATGGAAATGTTATACCTAAGGTTGAAGGTTTCTTAAATATTGATACAGTTTTTGACAGGAATTTACCAAAAAAGAATATCAAAGTCTTAATACCGCCAGACAAAAAATTTTTATCTTATGAAATTTTTGACCTTAAGATAGAAAAACTTGAAGGAAAATTTAAATTAAAAGAGGGTGATATCCCTTATTTAATGGGTGATAATAAAGAATTTTATATAAAATCAAATGATTTTAAAATTGACTCACCTTTTGTTTTTGTTTCTGAAAATAATGAGAAAGGTGTAAGATTTTTAACTTTTTCTCAGAATCCATTTTTATATGAAAACAAAGAACTAACATTTGTAAAAAGTTTTAAAGTAAAAATTTATTTAACACAAGATATAAAGAATGAAAAAATTTATAAAATAGAGGATAATGATTTTGTTAATTTAAATTCACTTTACTCATATTATAAAAATTTAATTTCAGATGAAAGTTATGATTATTTAATCATCACAATAGATTCTATTTATAAACTACTTGAAGAACATAAAGTATATCTTGAATCAAAGGGGTTTAAGATAAAACTTGTTAAATTATCATCAATAACTTCTGGTAAGATAACTCCAGAAAAATTAAGAGATTTTATTAAAAATGAATACAAAACTTATGGATTCAAATATCTTCTTCTTGTTGGTTCACCTAATTCAATTCCAATGAAAGTTCTTTATGCAGGAGAAAAAGATGAAGATTCAGAGACAAAATTTATTCCATCAGATTTTTATTATGCAGAATTAACTGGTGATTGGGATTCTAATAAAGATGGATTTTATGGTGAACCAGGAGTTGATAAAATTGATTTTTATCCTGAAATAAGTGTTGGAAGAATTCCTTTTGATACTGAACTTGAAATAAAAATGGTTTTACTAAAAACAAGAGTTTATATGGATAAAAGTTATGAAGAGAATAAGAAAAAGATACTTTTTCTTGGAGCCTTCTGGCATTTTAAAAATGAAGATAATAAATGGAAAGTAGATGGAGATGGTGGTTATTTAAATGAACAAATCTACAATATTTATCTTAAGAATAATGGATTTATTAAAAAAAGTTTAAATGAACTTCAGGGATTATATACAACTGTTGTTAAACAAAATACAGATTCTCAAATAAATTCATCCAATTTTATAAAATATGTAAATGAATTTGCTCCAGGGATTATTTCATGGCAAGGTCATGGAAACTGGGATAGTACAGCAAGAAAAGTTTGGGCAGTTGATTATGATTATAATGGTTATCCAACTTCTGATGAAATTTACTGGGAAGATTTTGTTTCAAAAGATATCATACAAAAGATTGACCCAAAAAATCCATCAATATATTTCTCTTCTTCTTGTTTAAATCTTTATCCTGAAAAAGAATCTCTTGGAAAAGATATATTAAGATTTGGAAATGGAGTTGCCTTTATCGGATTTTCAAGATCTTCGTGGTACTTTCCAAACTTGACATATGAGAGTTTTGAAAATAATCCATCAGAATATTCAATGAATGCAATGTTTTTAAATTATCTATCTAAAAATGAGAAAGTTGGGGATGCAATAAATAAAACAACACAATGGTATTATAACAATTTTTCTAAAGAAGGTGTTCCTTTAATTTATATACTTGCTCATAATATCTATTGTATGAATCTTTACGGAGAGCCAATTATTAGTTTAGAATCATTTAAAGATAAGGTTCAAAATCCAAAAATCTTAAATACTAAACCCTTAAATAATCAATTTGATGTTCCAATAAATACAGAAATTGTTGTAAAATTTGATAGAAATATTGATAAAAATAGCATAAACTCGAAAAATTTTATAGTTCAAGAAGGTTTAAATAATGTTCAAGGAAATCTTTCATATAATGAATCTGAATTCTCAGTTGTTTTTAAACCAACCATTTTACTTAAAAAGGGAACAATTTATAATGTAACAGTTAAAAAAGATATAAAAGATATAAACGGTAATAATCTTTCTTCTGATTATAAATTTTCTTTTAAAACAATTTCATCAACCGAAGATTTTGTTAATGTATTTTTTGATAGAGACGAAGGATATAAGATAGACCTCAATAGTTGTTCAATATCAAATGAAAAGGATTATCTTATCTTTAAAATTAACTCTTATAGAAATTGGGGAAACCCTGAAACTGATTTTAGAATACTTATCTATCTTGAAGTTGATAATGATCAAAATACAGGTAAACCAAAAGAAGATGATGGTAATGGAGAGGATTATTTGATATGGCTTGGCACTTATGAGGGAAAATTTTATTCAGATATCAATAAATATGACAGAACAAACAAACAGTGGGTAAGTATAGAAAATCTTGAATCAACCATTTCTAAAAATTCAAATGAAGCAAAAGTTAAAGTTCCAAAAAAGTATTTTTCATTAAATAAATTTGGTTTTTGGGTTGGAATAAAAGATACAAAGACTGGAGAATATGATTATTATCCAAATGATGATGACCCAAATTATTATGTTTATTATGATTTAACAAGTAAACCTCAAAAACTTGAAATTGTTGATTATTTCCCAAAAAATGGTCAAATTATTTCTATAAATAACGAAATATATATTAAGTTTTCAAATAATATTCTTGAGTCAACGCTTAATCAACAAACATTTTATGTTAAAAAAGGAGATAGATTTGTTTCGGGAACTATTGTTTATGAAAAAGAAACCTTTATAGCAAAATTTATACCTTCTACACTTTACGAAGAAGGTTCAATTTATAAAGTTTTTATAAGTAAAGATATAACAGACCTTAATGGAAATACTCTTGGTAAAGATTTTACTTTTGAATTTCAAACAGAAAAAACAAATGAAGGTAACTATATTTTATTATACACATCCCCAAGATCTTCATTGAAAAAGGTCGATCTATCAAATATTTATGTTTCATTTGATGGAACTAATCTCTCTTTTAAATTAGAAACTTATAATTCATTTTTAGATGCTTTAGCAATTGGTTTTATCGTAAGAATTGATGTTGATAATAATCCTGATACAGGTGTTCCAAAATATCCATATGGAGGAAATGGTGAAGATTATTCAATTTACATTGGTGGTTTTGAGGGAAAAGTAACTTCTCAAATTTTAAAATGGAAAGAATCAAAATGGGAAGTTTTTGAAGAAAACAAAAATTTTGTAATAAAATCCAATTCAAATTATGCAATTGTAACAATTCCAATATCTAAAATTGGTAATCCAAAGGAAATAAATTTCTGGGTTGGTACAACAGATGATACGGTAAGATTAACAATTGTTGATAGTGCACCTAATGATACATATTTTCTTACATATACTTTAATTGGTAAAAAAGGATGGATAAAACAATTTGAAGATATGGATGAAGGTTATAAATATGACCTAAAAGCAACCTATATGAAACATGATGAGAATAATATATATTTTAAAGTTGAAACATTTAGAGGCTGGCAAGATTTACTTAATGAAAAAGTTTTTGTTCAAATTGATATTGACTCAGATGAGAACTCTTTAACTGGAAAACCATCTCCTGATGGAATGGGAGAGGATTTTATTGTTAATGTTGGTGCATCAGAAGAGAAAAATGAAATTGTTGCGCAATTATGGGTATGGGAAGAGGATGGTTGGCATATCTATGAAGATCTTCCTGAATACAATGTTCAAAATAATTCTAATATTTTTGAAGTTACACTACCATTATACTTAATTGGAAATCCAAAAAAATTTAACTACTGGGTTGGAGTTGGTTCTTGGCTTGATGAAAATGAGTTTGATTATTATCCAAATGATGATGATCCAAATTATTATATGGAATATGATACAACAAGAGAAATTATTGAAGATGCTTTAATTTTAACTGTTGATCTACCAGATAATCTTGTAACCGATAAAAACACCTTACTTGTGAAAGGAAAAACAAGTAAAGATGCAAGAGTGACAATAAATAATGAGGAGGTTCTTGTTTCGAGTAGTGGCTATTTTGCTAAGGTGGTAAATCTAAAATCTGGCGAAAATATTATTTCTATAAAAGCAGTTGATAATGCTGGAAATACAAAAGAAGTTAAAAAGAAAATTACTTTATCAAGAGAAAGCGGAAAAGTTATAATTGAACTATTTGTTGGAAAGAAGATTGCTACAATTAATGGAGTTTCAAAAGAGATCGATGCTCCACCATTTATTAAAGATGGAAGAACTCTTGTCCCAATAAGATTTATTGCTGAAGCATTTGGTGCTGAAGTTCAATGGGATGGAACAACTAAAACAGTAAAGATTTATTTGAATTCTAAGAATATTAAGATAATTCTACAGATTGATAACAAGATTGCATATGTTAATGATAATAAACTTATTCTTGATGTTCCTCCACTTATAACAAATGGTAGAACTTTTGTTCCAATTAGATTTATTGCTGAAAGTTTTGGTGCAGAAGTGAGGTGGGATGGTAATTTAAAGAAAATTACGATAATCTATTTAAATTAATGGGTATGCACCTTCTTACGATATATTCTCCCTCAGGTCTTCTTTAAATAAGAAATCCAGAAAGATTCACCAGGGAACATCTTAAAAGCTACTTACCGTTGCTTCCTTCCAGACCTGGCGGGGTTTGTAACTTTAAGATTTCCTGGCTTCCTTCCTTCAACTTTCTTTTCTAAAGATCTTCTGAAAAAGAATATACCTTCAGAAGGGATTCAGCCCCACTAAGCGGGTTGTGGGTTACAGGGCACCGCTATCTCCCCACTTAGCATACCCAAATATTATTATATCATTTATAATAATTATATGGATTTACAAAAATTTAAAATTGAAAAAGGTAATAAAAACTTTGAGAAAGATTTTTATAATTTAGTTCTTTTGACAGGAAAAGAAGTCATTCCCACTATTTTTAGTGAATATACAGAAGATTTATTAAAATATCTTTACAAAGAAAAAGACAATCAATTTTCATATGAATTTGTAAATTTTGCTACTATAAATGATAAAATTTGTGGAATGGTTTTGTCTTATTCTTTCAAAGAGAAGAAAAAAATTGAACTTAATACTGGAATTCTGATTTTTAAAAAATTAAGATTTGCCTTTTTAAAAATTTTACCTAATTTAATTAATTCATTTTTTGTTTTAGGAAATATTTTAAATGGGGATTATTATATAAGCAATATTGCTGTTTATCAGGAATATAGAAATTTAGGTATAGGCAAAGCACTTCTTAATTTTTGTGAAAAAAATGCTAAAAATAAAAAGCAAAATAGAATTGTTCTTGAAGTTGAAAAAGAGAATGAAAATGCAATTATAGTTTATGAAAAACTTGGTTTTAGAAAAGAAAAAGAATTAAATTTAAAAATAAAGGATAAAAAATTTTCTTTTTATAAAATGGTTAAAAATTTAAATAATTCTTTTTAAATTTTATTATTTTTATATCTCTTGACAAATGTTAAATATTATAATAATATATATAATAATATTATATATATGGAGATGATATATGAAAAAAGGATTTTGTTGTAAAG
This sequence comes from Caldisericota bacterium, assembly GCA_039793425.1. Taxonomy (GTDB): domain Bacteria; phylum Caldisericota; class Caldisericia; order B22-G15; family B22-G15; genus JAAYUH01. The sequence goes on along the minus strand of JBAMLT010000008.1, from coordinate 33,074 downwards.
GAGGACCATTTTCACCAGGCTTTTGGTTAAAAGCATGGATTCTTGTAATTCTTGGAAAAGAAGAATTGCATGGATATGAAATAATGAATAAACTTAGAAATATTTTTCCAGATATTTTTTTATACAAAGATCCCTCTCATATGGGTAGAGGATATAAACTTCTTAGATTGCTTGAAATGGAAGGATTAATTCAATCTAAATGGGAAGTAATTGAAGGTGGACCAGCAAAAAGAATTTACAGTTTAACAGAAGAAGGAAAAAAGGTAAGAGAACAAACAATTAAATCTCTTGAAGATAATTTTGAATTTTTAAAAAAATTCATTGAATTTTCAAAAGATAAGGAGGTGTGAAAATGAGAAGAAGATTTAGAAGATTTTGTTACTTTTATGGTTTTCCACCATGGGGATTTTATGGAAGATTTGGAATGGGTTTAGGACCATGGTGGTACAAGATGAGCAGAGAAGAAGAAAAAGAGTATTTAGAGGAGTTAAAAGAAGAACTTGAAGAAGAGTTAGAAGAAATTAAAAAAAGATTAGAAGAGTTAAAATAATATTTTTAAAAAGGAGAATTTATGGAAAAAGAACATAAAAATTTTGATGGAATGGGTCCAATAGGTTTTTGTATTTGTCCAAAATGTGGTTACAAAAAACCTCATATACCAGGTATTCCATGTAGAGATGAAAAATGTCCAAATTGTGGATCAATTTTAGTTAGAGAAGGCTCATACCATCATACTTTAATTGAAGAAAGAAAAAAGAAGAATAAATGAACATTTCTATAAAAAAGAAAATTGTGAATAAAAAGAATAATAAAAAAGGTTTAGGAGTTTTAGATAAATATCAACCAATATTTCTTTTAATATCAATTGTATTGGGTTTACTTATATTCAAATTCTTTCCCTCTTTTTCAAATAAACTTATTTCTTTGGTTTCAGTTGGTGTATTTTTAGTAATATTCTTCATAATGTTGGGAGTTGATACCAGTGGAATCTTAAATGCTTTTAAAAAATTAAAGCCAACTACAATTGCGATTATTATAAATTTTTTACTCACACCATTTTTTGCTTATTTATTAGGATATCTTTTTTTAAGAAATTCTCCAGATATATGGGTTTGCTTAATTTTATATTTGATTACTCCATGTATTGGATGGTATTTAATATTTACTGAACTTGCAGATGGTGATGTTCATCTGGGTATTGCTTTACTTACTTGGAATGTTTTCTTGCAGATTGCCCTTATGCCAGTTTATATGTTGGTTTTGGCTGGAAAATTGATTAGTTTTAACATTTACAATATTTTATATAGTGTAATAATCTATCTTCTGCTTCCATTTTTATTATCAAGATTAATTAAATGGATTATTATAAAAACAAATAAAAGTGTAGAGGATTTTTCTCAAAAATTTAAGATTTCTTATTTAAAAACATTTATATTAATGATTGTCATTGTCTCAATGTTTGCGTCTCAGGGAAAAATTTTGTTCGAAAATCCATATATAGTTATTAAAATGATTTTACCTGGCATCATATTTTTCTTTTCTATATTTTTAATTTCAACAATTGTTGCAAAAATGTTCAGATTAAACTATCAAGAGTATGCACTTCTTGTTTTTACAACAACTGCAAGAAATTCTGAAGCTTCTTTAGCAATTGCTTTAACTGCTTTTTCAAGCCCACTGATTCCTTTAACTGTTGTTATAGGTCCGAGTATTGAATTACCAGTTCTTATAATTATTTTGAATTTATTAAAAATTATTAAATCAAAAAACATTTTTAAAAAGGAGGAAATTAATGAAGATAGCAGTAGCATCTGATGACGGGAAAATTGTCTCTTCCCATTTTGGTAGAACAAGAGGTTTTGTAATTTTTAATGTTGAGGGGAATGAAATTAAAAGTAGAGAATATTTACCAAACACTTTTACTGGTCATGCAAGAGGAATGCATGAAAGAGGTATCCATCACCAATATGATACTCATTCAGCAATTATTGAAGCATTAAAAGATATAAAAGTTGTAATATCAAATGGAATGGGAAGAAGACTTTATGAAGATTTAAAAAATGCTGGAATTGATGTATATGTTACCGATGAAACAGATGTTGATGAAGTAATTAAACTATTTTTAGATGGAAAATTAACAAATATAGAAGATTTACTTGATTAGAGAATATAGAAAAGAGGATTTTAAATGGATATAGGAAATTATTATATAATTGTTGCATTAATTTTACTTTTCATATCATATATTAAAGACAAGAAAAAAACATTAAAAGCATTGAATTCAATTCTAAAAATTTCTTTAAATGTTTTACCTGTTATATTTTTTATCTTTGTAGTGATGGGTTTAATTACAGTTTTTGTATCAAAAGAGACAATTGCTAATTTACTTGGCTCGAGAAGAGGAATTGTTGGAATTTTATTAGGTGAATTAGTTGGTGCAGTTGCATTAATACAACCATCTGCTGTTTATCCATTTTCAGGAACTTTATTAAATAAAGGTGCAAGTTATGCTGTATTGTATGCATTTATAGGAACTGCAATTCTTATTGGAGTTTCCACCTTACCTGCTGAAATAAAATTTCTTGGAAAGAGGTTTACTCTTATAAGAAATTTATTAACCATTTTAATAATTTTCGTTTTTTCTCTATTTATTCATTTAATAATGTGAAAGGAGTTAGAGATGAAAAAACTTATTAAAGAGGCAATTATATATATATTAATTGGTTTAGCAATTTGGGGGATTGTATTTTTAATTTCAGACTCAAAAGGTATTGAAATTGGAAAGATTGTTTATAATACATTTGCTCAAACAATTAAAATTATATTATCTGTTATTGTTTTCATTGGACTAATAACTGTCTGGTTTACACCTGAACAAATTGCAAAATATTTTGGAAAAGAGGCTCACTGGAAAAGATTTTTAATTGCATCAACTGTTCCAATGTTTTTAGGTGGTTCACTTTTTACTATTTTTCCTCTTATTGGAACTTTAATTGATAATGGAGTTTCTTACGGAGTTGCAATTGCATTCATAACTGCATGGTCAGCAAAAATTCCAATGATACCTCTTGAAATTCACTTCTTGGGATTAAAATTTACAATAATAAGAACTTTACTTGTTATTCCTACTGCTTTTATTTTAGGATATTTAGGTGAGATAATCCTTGAAAAGATGGAAAAAAAGAAAATTGCCTTAAAGCTTAAAGAATTTGTAAAAGAAGAGTTAGTTTTAGATGAAGATGTAGTACAAGTTTTAGAAAAAGAGGATAATGGAAACAATAATAATAATGATAAAAAGAATGATAAATAAAATCTCATGATAAAAATTACTGTTCTTTGTAATGATAAAGCAAAAGATAATTTTTACTTTGAGCATGGATTTTCTGCATTAATTGAGAAAGATGACACTTCTTTTATATTTGACACTGGTTCAACAGATGTATTTTTGAAAAATTTAGAAATTTTAGGTAAAAATATTAATAAAATTGATAATATTGTAATTTCTCATGGACATTATGACCATTTTGGTGGTTTAAGATTTTTAAATGAAAAAGAAAAGAGGTTTAATCTGTGGACTAAAGATGAAATTTTTATTCCAAAATATTCAAAAAAAGTTTTTGCTGGAATTAAAAAAGAGGAGTTAAAGGATAAATACAATTTTAATATAGTAAAAGATGATGTTTTAGAAATTTTTCCAAAAGTTTTTATTTTAGGAAAAGTTCCTATGAAAAGTGGTTTTGAAGAAATTGATAGAAATTTTGAAATAAAAGAAAATGAATCTTATAAAAAAGACCATTTTAATGAAGAATTAAACCTTGTGATTGATGATGGAAAATTAATTCTTATAACTGGTTGTGCCCATAGAGGAATAGTTAATATTGTAAATTTTGCAATTGAAAAGTTTAATAAGAGAATTGATATTGTTTTAGGAGGTTTTCACTTATATAATTCTTCAAAAAAGAAGTTAGAATTAATAACAAAATATCTAAATGAGAAGAAAATAAATAAGTTAATACCTTGTCATTGTACTGGAGATAGTGCAATAAAAATTTTCAAAGAGAAATTTAAAGGAGAGGTTATTGAGTGCCTAGCAGGAGAAAGTTTCGTTTTCTATTAGGAGGAAGAAAATGCAAAACTTAATAACAGGATTTATTTTAATAGGATTAACCTTATTCCTTTACATTTTTCTATTTTTTAAAAATGATAATAAAAAATTGAAAAGGTCAGTTAAAAAAGGGGTTAAACAATTTATAAAAACTCACTTAGACTTTTTGCGGTTTTTCTTATAATTGGATTGCTTCAAAGTTTTCTATCAAAAGAGTCGATTGGAAATTTTTTATTAAAATTTCAAGGATTTAAAGGAATAATTTTTGGAGAATTAACTGGTGTTGTAATGATGGGACCTGTTGCATCTGGATATCCAATTGGTAAATATTTACTTGAAAATGGAGCAAGTATCTCTCTTATCTCTGCTTTTCTATTGTCATGGGTTTTGATAGGTATTGTTTCTATAACAATTGAATTCAGAGAATTGGGAGTTAAATTTGCAATATCAAGGAATGTCATAACTCTAATTTTTATAATATTAGTTTCAATTTTAATGGGAATATTGATATGAAAGAGAAAATTAAATCTTTTTTTAGTGAATACTATTTGGAGATTATATTTTTATTGATTGCAATAATTTTAGTTATAATTAACAAAAATAAAACATATATTGGTTTTAAATATGCATTAAATACTTACAAAAATTTATTTTTTGTTATTGTTGGAGTTGCACTACTTTCTGTTTTGATATCTGAATTAATTAATGAAAATATAATTAGAAAATATATTGGTAAAGAAAGTGGTATTAAAGGAGTTTTAATTGGAGCAATTTTTGGAACAGTTATGGTTGGTCCAGCATATGTTTATTATCCATTTTTAAAAGAGTTAATGAATAAAGGAGCTAAAATAAATGTAATTGCAACTACAATTGGAGCATGGGCTATAAAACTTCAATGGCTTCCATTTGCAATTACAATTTTAGGTGCAAAATTTATTATCACATTAAATATTTTCATTTTTATCTTTGCAATCATTTCTGGCTTTCTTGTTGAATATTTTGTTGAAAACATAAAGCGATAATTTACCTTATGTAATAATTTTAATTTTTGAAATAAATATTATAATTAATATGTAAGTTTTTAATTTGGAGATTGATAAAAAATGAATGAAAAATTAGAAAGTATTTAACAGAAATTTGAAACTCTTAAAGAAAAGATAAAAAAAGAGTATAAAGCAGAAATTATTGGAATTTTTGGTTCATATGTTTAAGGTGTAGAAAAAAAAGAGAGAGCGATCTTGATATTCTTGTAAAATTTGAAAAAGGTGCTACCTTGCTTAATTTAATTGCCATTGCAAATTATCTTAAGGAAATTTTTTCAATAAAAATTGTTATTTACCAGTTGATGCAATAAGAGAAGAAATAAAAGATATTTTTCTAAAAGAAGCTATATATTTATGAGAGATCCAAAATTTTATTTAAAATTTAATCTTATTTGGGAAACAATAAATAAAGAATTACCAAATCTTAAAAATCAGATTAAGAATATTTTAAATGAATTAGAAATAAAAAATAAATAATTTTTATAATTTAAAATTTTGATAGAGTTTTTAATATTTTTAATTTCTCAAAATCACCTAATTTTGCTTTTTCAACTGTAGATTTTAATATTTCAATTGAAGTGTCATAGGTTTTCTTATCAACTGGATAAGGGTATCCATCCTTTCCACCATGAGCAAAAGAAAATGTTACAGGATCTTTAAATGAAAGTTCTGAGCCAAAAACAAGGTGAGACAATAAAGCAAGCGCTCTCATAGATTTTTCACCAAGCCCTTGAATTAAGATTAATTCTTCAAAATTTTTTGGTTTATAATCTTTTATTTTACTCATTAAATTCATTAACCTTTTTTCATCATAATCTTCATAAAAAATTGGATGGTGAAAACCTAATTTTAGAACTCTTTTATCCAAAATTTTAACCATTTCATCTTGTTTTATCTCATTTGATAACAAAACTATATCTTTTCTTGTTTTTTCAATTTTTGAATCAACTAAATTAAGTGGATTGGTTATAACTTCTGATGCAATTCCTTTGTGAGGGTCAGATACAAAACTTTTAATCTCTTTTGAAAACCAGTGATACCTTCTTGCAAGTTTTTGCTTTTCATTCATTCCCTGTTCAACAATTGCCCAAAAGCCTAATTTTGAATAAATGAAAAAATGGTGATAAATTGAGAAACTATCTTGAAGACCAACTGTATCAACTTTTGCTACAAGTCGAGAATATTTTTTTAAATTCTCACCCAATGAGAAATCAATTAATCCATCTTGAACCCAGTTTTCAATATCATTTGGTGTGTTTATAGCCCTTTTTCCTTTTCCGCCTGCAAAAAATATTCCAACATTTTTCTCTTCATATTTTAAACCTTCTTTTATAGCACCAGTTACAGTTGTTGTTAGACCAGATGAGTGCCAATCAAAACCAAGAACACATCCAAATGCTTGAAACCAGAATGGATCTGAAATTCTATTTAAAAATTCTTCTACTCCATACAAATAAATAATTGCAAGAGAGATTTCTCTTGCAAGTTTAACCATTCTATCAAAAAGCCATTTTGGTGCTTTTCCGCCATGAAGAGGTAGGTCTAAATAATTTCTTATCATTCAGTTGACACTTCTATTACAAATTCTTCTTTTGATAATTCATTACAAACATCTTTAATTTCTATATTTTCAGGAACATTAAGTATAAATTCTATACTTAAAAAATTCTCTTCTCTTTCAAATTTAACATTTCTTATATGAATTCCATACTTTCCAAAAATTGTTCCAATTTTTCCAAGTTGCCCAGGTTTATCAGTAACTTTAACATTAAAAATTTTTTTATTTCCTTCAAATTTTCCAAATTTTATATATTCTAAATTTCTTAATAAAATTAAAATTAAAAATGTTGAAATTGAAGTAATGATCGCTGGAATATAATAACCCATTCCACATGATAAACCAATTGCAGAGGAAACCCATATAGTTGCAGCAGTTGTAAGGCCTCTTACAGTTAAGCCCTCTCTCATTATTGTGCCAGCACCAAGAAATCCAATTCCTGTTACAATATTTGCTGCAACACGAGATGGGTCAACCCCTCCATACATTTTTGAAAATTGAATAGAAGTTATTGTAAAAAGAGCAGAACCAAGTGAAACAAGAACATGCGTTCTAAGTCCTGCAGGTCTATTTCTTCTTTCTCTTTCGATACCTATCAATGCCCCCAATATAATAGATATTAATAATCTAAGAGTAATATCCAGATATTCATTCATAAATTAAGATTATAATAGTTTTTATAGTAAATCAAGAAAATAGAGTAAGTTCTCCCTTTCATTATTTAAAGTTGTGGATTCACCATGGCCTGGATAGATTTTATAATCATCTTGAAAATAATCTAATATTTTTATTATCGATTCTTTCATTTTTTTACTATTTCCATATTCAAAATCTGTTCTTCCTATCGAATTTTTAAAAATTGTATCTCCAGAAAAAATTATGTTATTAGTTTTAAGCATGATACTTCCAGGAGTATGACCTTCAGTATGAATAACTTTTAATTTTATTGAAAATAAATCTATAAAATCATTATCTTTAAGAAGAATATCTGGTGTAACTTCTATAAAATTTTTATTATAAATTTTATTAACACTATTAGAATTTAGAAAAAAAGCATCTTTTTCATGAATAAGTATCTTGAAGTTAAATAAATCCTTTAAAATCTTATTACAGAATGTGTGATCTGAATGTCCATGTGTGTTGATTATATATACAAAATTTATAAAATTTAGTTCTTTAATTTTTTTTATTATTATGTCACAATTTCCACCAGGATCAATTATTGCTCCATAATTTTTCTCATATATAAAATAGCAATTTGTTCTAAAAGGACTTACAATTACTTTATCTATTTCCATCTATCCACTAATTTTTATAAGTTTGATGAGTGGAAGGAAGATAGAGCCATCTTTTGGCAAACTTACTTCAGTAAGGTATGGTAGATAACCTTCATATTCAACTCTTAATTTATATTTTTTTTCAGGAGTCAAATTTCTAATTTCAAGAGGAGTTGTTCCTTTAAAAACATTATCTATATATACCTTTGCATTCTTTGGTTCAGAATCTACAATTAATGCATGGTTAAGTTGAACCATATTAAAATTAAAAGTGTTTAATCCTTCTTTCACTTCTATAGATTTTGTCATATCTTCATATCCTATAGCCTTAAAAGTTACAAAATATCTTCCTGGATTTATATCTTTCAATTTTAAAGGTGTAACCCCCATTTCTTTTCCACTTATAATGACCTTTGCTCCTTTTGGATTTGTATTTATAAATACCTCGCTTATTGCTTTTGTAAGAATCTCTTCCAAAGTATAAGGTTCTTCTCCTATATCAATTTTTTTAATTATTTGGGCATAGCCATCTTTACTTATTACTATTTCATGTTCTCCAATTTCAAGATCTCCTATTTCTATTGGGGTTAAGCCATAATTTTTTCCGTCAACAAAAACAGTTGCACCATCTGGTTGTGTTTTGACAATAAGAGTACCTGTGCTTATTTCAAGATTTGCTATTACTATAGTTTCTTTACCTCTTTCAATTGTTATGTCTTTTTTATAATCTTTATATCCTGCCTTTTTAACTTCTAAAATATATTTTCCAATTTTTAATGATTGTTCTAAAGGCGTTGTTCCAATATACTCTCCATTTAGATAAACTTCAGAATTTTGTGGATAAGAATCTATTGATAATTTTCCTTTATTGGTTAAACAGGAATTCAATAAAATTATTGAAAAAATAAAAATAATTATCAAAATCTTTTTCATATTTTAAAAATACTTTTGTACGGATATATAACAATTTTATCTTCTTCAACAAGAGCAATGGATACAGTTTCTCTTCTTCTTTTTGATGTATCATCATTTGAAATATAGTTAGCAATTTGAAGTCTTTCCGGTTTTAAATTTGTTGCAACAACAATTGCGTCTTTTCCTGTTTCTATACCCGCTATAACATTTCCTCTTAAAACTCCAAAAACAAACAAACTACCACCTACTTTAATTTCTGCTCCTTCATTAACATCTCCTATCAAAATAATATTTCCATGAAATTCCAGCGACTGCCCAGATCTTAATATTCTTCTAACAATTAAGAACTCCTTATCACTTACTCTCTTTTCTTCATGAATTTTTCTCTTTTCAAAATCATCTTTCATTATAAATTCACTTTCAATATTAAATTTATTTTGTAAAAGATTTTCAATTTCATTTTTTTCATTTTCTGTTAAAGATCCAATTGTTGGTAGAAATTTTATTTTTCCTCCTTTAAAAAAATCCTCTCTTTCTGATATTTTCTTTTCTATTGCTTTTATCACTGTATTAAAAGAATATGAAAGGTCGATTAGAGCAACAATTCCATCTTTAGTTCCCTTAAAATTAACTGCATTTTTAGGAATTCTCAATTATGGCCTCCTTTAATTTCTTAATAAATTTTACCACAGGAAATCCGACAATTGTATAAAAACAACCTTCAAATGTCTCTATTAAGTACCTTCCATATCCTTGAATAGCATAAGAACCTGCTTTATCGAGTGGTTCACCTGTTTTAATATAATTTTCTATCATCTCATTATTCAAATCTTTAAATTTAACCTTCGCAATTGATACACCTTCATAACCTTTTTTATTTTGAAGTATAAAATAAAAACCAGAATAAACTAAGTGCCAGTTGTTTGATAATGTTTTTAACATATTAAAAGCATCATCCCTATCTTTTGGTTTACCAAAAATTTTGTTATCAAAAACAACAATTGTATCACCCGAAACTATTGGATATAATTTTTTTCTATCAATAGCATAAAGCGCCTTTCTTTTAGAATTTTCAATTACTAATTTTTCGTAGTTAGATAAATTTAACTCTTGAATTTCAGGTATTATCTTATCTATCTTAAAAAATTTACCTAAAATTTCATATCTTCTCTTTGAATTAGAACAAAGAGTTATTTTACCAGGGAGATTTACGTCTCTCATTTTCATACTCTTTTATTCTTTTTAATAGTAAATTACAAATTAATCCAATCACAAAACCAGATAATCCCCCAAAAACAATTAATACAGGCAAATAGAAAAATAGGTATAGATTATTTGTTATTATATAGACAACCATGAATTGTGTAAAATTATGAATAATTCCGCCAATAATACTTACTCCAATTATAGATATTGTTTTCTTTCCTATTTTATAAAAAATTATCATAAAAATAGTTGAAATGATAGAACCTGAAAATGATAGAATAAATTCAAGAGTCAGTAAATTCCCTTTAATCAAAGAAACAACTATAGGTCTTAGAAAACCTAAGAGTAATGAGTATAAAGGACCAAAATAATAAAGAGAAAAAAGAGTTGCAATATTAGCAATACCAATTTTTACTCCAGGAGCAATAAAATATAAAAAAGGAGGTTCTATTAAATTTAATGCAACACCAGAAGCAAGAAGAACAGATAATATTATTAAATTTCTAATTTTATTCTGATATTCCATCAAGTTCACTCCTCCCCTTTATTATAATAAAAACTTTATTTGGGAGACAGGCAGAATACTCTCCAATTATTGATATCCATCCTCTTTTTATACAAAGTTTTTCTTTACAATTAGATTCTATTATTCTTGCTCTGCCACTATTTATTTCAATCTTTAAAATTCCTAAATCTCCTTTTACTTCAATTATTTTATTTTCAAATAATGAATAATTTTTTTCTCCGTCTCTATTTATAACTACAAGATATTTTTTATTACTGTTAATATTGAAATAAAAAATTGTGAAAATTAAAAAAGGAATTAGCGATAAAAGTAAAATTTTGTCATACTTTTTCATTTTATTGATTCCGTATTTAATTGTTCATCAACAAATAAAACATTCACATCTTGAAAATATTTTTTAATTAAATTTTTACCCTCCTCTTTTCCTAAGATAAATAAAGTTGTTGATAATCCATCTCCAATAATTCCAGATTTACTTAAAATACTTACTTCAATAATTCCACTTTTGGCTGGATATCCATTTTCTGGATTTATTATATGATGATATCTTAAACCATTTTCTATAAAAAAATTTTCATAATCTCCCGATGTTGCAATGGTATTATTACCTTCTATTTCAAAAACGTAAATTATTCCTTCTTCTCTTGGGTTTTTAACTCCAATTTTAAAAACTCTATCACCCCAAGTAAGAACATTGCCACCCAAATTAATAATTGCTTCTTTAACGCTATTATTTATTAAAATTTCCCTTATTTTATCAAGAGCATATCCTTTAACTATACCTCCAAAATCAAGAGAACCATTATTTAGCATAATTTTTTTATTTTCCTCGTCAATCTTTATATTTTCTTTGCCAATTTTTTTAATCAAATCTTTTAGGATATAGTCATCTGGTATTTTATAATTTCCATCATAAAACCCCCATTCATTAACTACATCTCCAATTAAAGGATTAAAAGCACCATTTGAAATATCATATAGATACAATGAAGTTTTTAAGACATATAAAAATTCATCATCAACATCAATCCATGATCCTTTATTGTGGTTTAATTTATAAACAAGTGATTCTTCTTTGTATCTTGAAAATTTTTCTTCTATTCTAATAATTTCTTCATTAATATCATTTATAACTTTTTTATGCGCATCATCAATTGAAACAATAAGAAAAGTTCCCATATATAAACCTTTAGTTGTATATAAACCACTTTTACAGGAAACAAATAAAATTATTATTAAAAGAAGTAAAACAATAATTATTCTTTTATATTTAACTCTTCTCCACAAAATTTGCACCTTCCATTTATAACATTGTATTCTTTTATAGAATACCCCTCCCTCTTTATCACTAAACTTTTACAATTCGGACAATAGGTATTTTCATAAGGATGTCCAAAGACATTACCGATATAAATAAATTTTAAACCCGCATTTTCTCCAATTTCTTTAATAATTTCGAGAGTTTTTATTGGAGTTGGTTCAATGTATGAAAATTTTTGATATGGATAGAATCTTGTTACATGCCATGGTGTTTTAGGACCAAGATTTTCAAAAATCCATTTAGCAAGTTCTTCCATCTCTTTTCTCGAATCATTTACAGTCGGAATTACGTTTGTAACAACTTCAATATGCATTCCTATTCTTTTTGCTTCTATTGCTCTATCAAGAATGAAATTAATATTTTTAACTCCTGTTATTTTTTTAAAACTATTTTCATAGAATGCCTTAATATCCACCCTATATGCATCAAGATAAGGCGAAAGCATATGAAGTCCTTCTGAGGTTATGGTTCCATTCGTAACATAAACAGTATATAAACCAACATTTTTAGCGATTTTAAAAACATCAAGAGTATATTCAAACCAGATAGTTGGTTCATTATAGGTGAAAGCAATTCCTTTTGAGTTATATTTTTTTGTAAGTTCAATAAGTGATTCAGGTGAAAAAAATTTACTATTATCTAATATCCTTTCAGAATATTTTTCATATGATATTTCCCAATTCTGACAATGTGCACATCTTAAATTACAACCCCATGTTCCTAAAGATAAAACCATAGAACCAGGATAAAAATGAAAAAGTGGTTTCTTTTCTATTGGATCCATTGCTATTGATGAAACTAAACCATAAATTTCAGTATATAATTTTCCGTCGATATTTTTTCTAATTCCACAAAAACCATGCTCTCCCTCTTTTATAATACATTTTTTAAAACAGAGGTTACACCTTACTCTATTTTTTTCAAGTTTTTCATAAAGTAGAGCTTCTTTTATATTTTCCAAAACTTCCTCCTGAATACTATAAACAAACCCAGGAAACCTCTTTTTTAAAAATATACTTTTCTTTTAAATATCTATCAATATCTAACGCTGCTTTTTTTCCAGCTCCCATCGCAAGAATAACTGTTGCTGCTCCTGTGACAATATCTCCACCCGCCCATACTCCTTCTAAACTTGTTCTCCCATTTTCATCAGCAATCACAACTCCATGTCTTCCGGTTTTAAGTCCACTCGTTCTTGCTATTAGAGGGTTTGGAACTGTTCCAATAGCAACAATTACATTATCAACTTTTATTCTATATTCACTTCCCTTAATCGGAACAGGCCTTCTTCTTCCAGATTCATCAGGTTCACCAAGTTCATTTTTAATAACCTCAATTTCTTTAACCCATCCATCACTATCACCAAAATATTCTATTGGATTTGTTAACCATAAGAATTCTATACCTTCTTCAACAGCATGATGATATTCTTCAATTCTTGCTGGCATTTCTTTTTCTGTTCTTCTATAAATAATAAAAACTTTTTTTGCTCCAAGTCTTAAGGCACTTCTTGCTGAATCCATTGCAACATTTCCTGCTCCAATTACTGCAACAAATCCACCTTTTTTTACTGGTGTATCATATTCTGGAAATTTATATGCCTTCATTAAATTTATTCTTGTTAAATATTCATTTGCAGAAAGAATTCCAAGTAGATTTTCTCCTGGTATATTCATAAACTGAGGAGCACCAGCACCAGTTCCTAAGAATATGGCTGAATATCCATTTTCAAAAAGATCATTTAAAGAAAATGTTCTTCCAACTAAAATATCACATTTTATTTCAACTCCAAGTTTTGTTAGATATTCAATTTCTCTTTTAACAATTGCTTTTGGCAATCTGAATTCTGGAATTCCATAGATTAAGACACCACCAGGTGAATGTAAAGATTCAAAAATAGTTACATCATAACCCATTTTTGCTAAATCTGCAGCACAAGTTAAACTTGCAGGACCTGCACCAACTACCGCTACTTTTAAACCAAGTTTTTCATTTGTTTCAGGAACTACCATTCCTCTTTTTGCATCCCAATCTGCTATGAATCTTTCAAGTCTTCCAATTGCAACTGGTTCATATTTTTTGCCAAGAACACATTCTGCCTCACACTGATCTTCCTGTGGACAAACCCTTCCAGTGATAGCAGGAAGAGAATTTGTATTTTTCATAATTCTTATTGCTCTATCAAAATCTCTTTCTTTTATTGCTTTAATAAATCCAGGAATATCAACATTAACAGGACAACCTTCTATACATTTTGGAATTTTACACTGTAAACATCTTTCTGCTTCTAAAACTGCCTCTTCTTCAGTATATCCATAAGGAACTTCATCAAAATTTTTGATTCTATCTTCAGGTTTTTGTTCTTTCATAGGAGTTTTTTTTGGAATAATTGCCATTACAAATTCCTCCTTTTATCTTCAAGATAGTTCATTGCGATTTTTTCTTCTTCTCTATACATTTTTAATCTTTCAAAAAGAAGATCAAAATTCACAAGATGTCCATCAAATTCAGGACCATCCTGACAGGTTAGTTTGGTTTCCTTTCCAACCTCTACTCTACATACTCCACACATTCCAGTACCATCAACCATTATTGAGTTTAAACTGACAATAGTCTTTATATTATAAGGCTTAGTAAGATTACAAACATTTCTCATCATTATTGGAGGTCCGATTGCCGTAACCTGCGAAATTTTTTCTCCTCTATCTATCAAATTTTTTAAAGCATCAGTTACAAATCCTTTTATTCCATATGAACCATCATCAGTTGTTATTAAAATTTCATCTGATATATCTTTAAATCTTTCTTCCCAAAAGAGTAAATTTTTACTTCTTGCTCCAAGGATAGTAATTACTTTATTTCCTAAATTTTTAAAACCTTTTGTAATTGGATAAATAGGAGCAATTCCAACTCCACCTCCAATTATTACAACAGTTCCATCATATTTTGTTAATTCAGAGGGGGTGCCTAATGGTCCCACTATATCACTTAAATGTTCACCAACATTTTTATATGAAAGAAGATATGTTGTTAAACCAACTGTTTGAAAAACTGCTGTGATTTCGTCTTTTTCATAATCAGCAATTGTTAATGGTATTCTTTCACCTTTTTCATAAACTCTTACAATAAAAAATTGTCCTGGTCTTGCATTTCTTGCAACAAAAGGTGCTGTAATTTTCATAAGAAAAATAGTGGGACAAATCTCTTCTTTATAAGTTATCTCGAACATAAATTCCTCCTGATTAAAAAAGCATATCCTGAATTATTATATCATAATGATATAATTATCTTATGATTAATCCTTTTAATAATTTCTCTTGGGTAATTGACGGATTTATTGCTGCATCTGATTTTCCAGATAATGAACAAAAATTAAAATTTTTAAAAGAGCAAAAAATTGGTTCAATAGTTACTTTATCTGAAAAGAAAATTGATGAAGAATTATTAAAAAAATATAAAATTAGAAATATTCATATTCCAATAAAGGATTTTGATGTTCCAACAATATCTGATGTGAAAAAATTTTTAAAATGGATGAAATTAATGGAAAAATGGAAAATACCAACTCTTATTCATTGTGATGCTGGAATTGGAAGAACAGGAACTATGCTTTCAATATTTTTTATGTCAAAAGGTAAAAGTCCTAAAGAGAGTTTAGATTTAGTAAGAAGTAAAAGAAACTATAATTTAGAATCATTAAAGCAGGAAAAATTTATATATGAGATTTATGATATTTTAAAAAATTTTAATGATTCAGAAGAAGAAATTTTTTCTGTTTTTCATAAAACAGTTGAAACTTTAAGAAAAGAATGTCCTTGGGATAAAAAGCAGACCATGGAATCACTCTTGAAATATTTTGAAGATGAATTTCAGGAACTTAAGGAAGCAATTAAAAATAAAGATATAGATAATACTATTGAAGAACTTGGAGATGTTCTTCTTGAAATAATGTTTTTAATAGTTATTGGTGAAGAGAAGAAAAACTTTACAGTTGAAGATGTCTTAAATAGAGTCATAGATAAACTTGTAAAAAGACATCCTCATGTATTTAAAGATGAGGTTATTAATAGTGCTGAAGAGGTTGAAGATAGGTGGGAAGAACTAAAAAAGAACTCAATTTAATTTATGAAATAATAAAATTTCAAAAATTTTTAAAAGAAAAATACAATTTTGATTGGGATAATGTTTTTGGTGTTATTGATAAATTGAAAGAAGAAACAATTGAATTAGAAAATGCTTTAAATCTTGGAAAAAAAGATGAAATTGAAGATGAGTTTGGTGATATTTTGATAACCATTGTTAATTTATCAAGATTTCTTAATCTTGATTTAATTGAAACATTAAATAAAAGTTATATTAAATTTAAGAAAAGAATTTTAAATATGGAAAAAAATGCTGAAAAAGAAAAAATAAATTTAAAAGATTTAAATATTTCTGAACTTGATAAATTATGGGAAAAAACTAAAAAAGATTCTACATAGATTTTTTATATAAATTTAGAAAAATTTCATAATCCTTATCTGGTAAAAAATTTGTTTTTCCAATTAATTGAGAATATATGTATGATTTTGCTGTCTCCTCTACTAATTCTATTTTGTTGTATGCATCCGGTAAGTTTTTCCCAACAACTGTTACGCCATGATTACCCATAAAAACAACATCTCCTTGTTCAAATCCATTACTTACCTCTTTTGCAAGTTCAATTGTTCCTGGAGTTACATATGGAACAAAAGATATTTTTCCCAAATGAATTGTTGTCTCTGGGAGTATATTATCTGGTAAGAGAATACCACTTAAAGCAAGGGCTACACAATATGGAGGGTGCGAATGTATTATTGCAGTTATATCATTTCTTTTTTTATATATTTCATAATGCATTAAAATTTCTGTTGATGGTTTCCCTTTGCCTTCTATTACTTTTCCATTAAAATCAACAACTAACAAATCTTCTTGTTTTATTAACCCTTTATTGATACCTGTAGGAGTTATTAAAAGAAGTTCTTTTTCTTTCACTGATATATTTCCACCATAACCACCAATGAGTTGTTTTTTATATAAGTTTGAAAGAATAAATACAAATTCCTTTTTATCAAACATTCTTACTCTCCTTAAAATTAACAAATAAGTTTCCTACACCTTCTTCAATTTTTTTAAAGTTTTTAAAATTTATTTTAGATACATTTATCAAATTATCTTTTCCATATTTTTTTACAAATTCAATTCCAATTTTATCAACTATGTAAGAAGCTCCTTTAGGAAATTCAATTTGCCACTCTTTACTTAATTTTTTTAATGATAATAAAAAACCTGCTCTTGCAATGATAGATGCTGCTGCAACTGCCATATCACTTTCTCCTTTAATTATTTCTATTTTTTCAACATTTTTTTCTTCTTTTGTTAGAAAATCTTCAATGTATTTTTTTGTAGTGAATTTATCAATTACAATCCAATTAACATTTGATATTTTTAATAGATTTTTTATTACTCTTGAATGCCCCCAGGCAAGAATTTTGTTAATATTTTTAAAATTCTTATAAAGTTCATTAAACTTTTTTGGAGAGATATAAACTAAAGAATTTATAAAATTTTGTTTTATTATTTTTGAAAGATAAATAACTCTATTATCTGAAATTTTTTTTGAATCCCGTACATTAAGTTCTTTCAAAATTTCTATTTTATCATTTTTAACAACAACTCCTGCAATTACAAGATAACCAAAAAAATCTCCTTTACCAGATTCATCAATTCCAATCCATCTAAAAGAGTTCACCAATTTCTTTTTCTACCTCTTTTACTATGCTTCCATCAAAAACAATTTCTTTTATTTTTTCAATATATGGTGTTAAATTTGTATCTTCCTCTATTCCTGGGAAAATATCTTTTATCATATTATATGCAAGTTGAGTTCCTCTTCCAAGTTTTCCTTTTCTAAAATTTAAGGCTTGTACTGCAGAAATTAATTCAATGGTTATTATTGTAAAAATATTTTCTATGATTTGTCTTAACTTTCTACTTGCTGTCCCTGACATGCTTACATCATCTTCTTGGTCATTGGAAACAGGAGAAGATGTAACAGATGCTGGATAAGACAAAACTCTATTTTCGCTGACAAGTGAAGAAGCAAGATATTGTAAAAGCATTAAACCTGAATTAAGTCCGCTATTTTCAATTAAAAAGGGAGGTAATCCATTCGAGAGATTTGAGTTCATTAACCTATTGATTCTTCTTTCGATATTATTGCTTAGTATAGTTAACTCTATAGTTAAAAAGTCACAATTTGTAGAAATGAAAGAACCATGAAAATTTCCTCCTGAAAGAACCATCTTTTCATCTGAAAATACGAGTGGGTTGTCAGATGAAGAATTTATTTCAATTGTTAAATTTTTCTCAACAAATTTTATTGTATTATAAATTGAACCATAAATTTGAGGTAAACATCTAATTACGTAAGAATCCTGAGTTTTTTCTTTTAAAGAATTAATTAAGGAACTTCCATCAAGAAGAGAATTGATCGCATATGATATTACAGCCTGAGAGGTTTGTGGTTTTGCAATATTTATTTTTGTATTAAAAGGGTCTGAAAGAGCAAGTAAGGCCTCCATGCTTAAACTTGCAGATATCAATGCGTTTTTGAGGATTATTTTTGAATCAAAAATTGATAAAGCAGCAAGTGCAAGAGAAAATGAAGTTCCATTAATAATAGATAATGCTTCTTTTTCAAGAAGTTTAAGTGGTTCAATACCTAATTTTTTATGAATATCAATAGATTTCATTTCCCTTCCTTTATAAATACCTTTTCCTTCACCTACAAGAAAAGAAGCAAGTGAGGCTAGTGGAATTAAATCTCCAGAAGCCCCAAGCGAACCCTTTTGAGGAATTAAAGGAACAATATCTTCATTTAACAAAAGAATTATTCTTTCAACAACCTCTCTTCTTATCCCAGAATAGCCTTTTGCAAGAGAATTTGCTCTTATAAGTAATGTTGCTCTCACTGCATCTTTTGTAAGAAATGGTTTTAATGCTATAGTATGTGATTTAATTATATTTTCTTGTAATTTTAATAAATTTTCTTTTGAAATTTTTATATTACACAACTTCCCAAGGCCAGTATTTATACCATAAATTGGTATATCTTTTTTAGATAACTCCTCAATTACCTCTCTTGATTCATCTATTTTATCAATAGCATCTGGAGAAAGATCTAAACTTTTTCTATATCTTGAGATAGATACAACATCATCAATTGTTAAACTATCCCCATCAATGAGAATTTTAGCCATTATTCCTCCTTTTTTGTTAGTAACATTTCAGTAAAATATATTAAATAAACTATTATTATTATATAAAAAATAAGTCTTGAAATCGATGATAAAAATGGGAATCTATTTGGTATATTTAAATAGAAATTATTCAAAGTAAGCGAATTTAAAATTAATATTATGAAGAAAAGAAAATAAACTAAATTTGGTTTTGTCTTGAAATTTTTTCTTAAGAGTAGAATAAAAAGGTAATAAACTAAAAAGAGAGTTAAAAAATAAGTAATAAAATCAAAACTAACAAAAATATTTCTTAATAATAAAAAGTAATATATCTTATCCCAGAAAAGATAAAAAATAAAACCTAAACTAAGAATTATAAAAAGAATAAAAAATTTACGATTTTTAAATGAAATTATAAAGGTAATAAAGATAAGCAAAATAAAATTTATTAAAAAACTTAAATCAGAAGGAGGGGTATAAAAGGGTGTTGTTATAAGATTTGTTAAAAAGAAAAAGGTAAAAAAACTTATAAAAATAATAAAATCAAAAATTAAATTCCATTTGAAATGATTAAAAATATAAAAAAATAAAAATAAAACTATTACAAAATAATATAAATCAAAATAAAGATAAAAGGGAGGAACTATATTAATTTGGGATTTTGTCAATAAATGATAGATGAATGAAACAATAAAAAATATGAGAGAAAAATTAAAAAGAAAACTTTTTTTGTATCCAGTTTCATATAAAAAATCTACAAGTGAAATTATACCTATTGATAAAAATAGAAAATATGGTGAAGTAATATTTAAGAAAAATTTTATTATTAATAAACTTAAAAATATTAAAGTTATTATTATGTAAGGGTTAATTTTAAATTTAATTTTATATTTATTGATTAATAATAATAAACAAATGAAGATTAAAGGTGAAAAGAAATTCATATCAAATTTTATTACTTTTTTGTTTATTATTAAACCAATATTTAGTTTCTCATTTTCTGAAAAGATTTTTATGACTTTTTCATCAGTAATTTTTAATACAATATAATCCCCTTCCTCTTTATATTCAAGTTCACTATTTTTAATTAAGTCAATGATTTTAAAATTATCATCAATGTTTAAAGATTTTTTATCTATTGTTAAAAGACCATCTCCTTTTATGGTTAAATAAATTTCAGGATAATTACCAAATCTTAAAATAGAGCCATTTGTAATAAAACTATTTGACTTTGGTTTGAAACCACTTTTTTCTATCTGATTAATGATGTCATAATATTTTATAAAAGGCATTAATTCATTAAGTTTATCCTGATAATCCCATATGGAGAATGGTTTATTATCTGGATTTGAAAAAGTTGGATAAATTCCATACAATAGCGAAAAATTAAATATTTTATTCAAATTTACTTCATTTATTTCATCATAACTTAGTTTAAAAGAATAATTTATTGGTCTATTTCTTATAAGTGCTCTTTCAATAGGAAAATTTGAAATTTCATTTAAATCATTAATCTCTTTATAAATCAAATCAGAATTCATAATCAGTTGAAAATAGCGAGGATTAATTGATAAAATTAAATTCTTTTTTTCTTCACTTTTAAGAAAATCATAAAGATTAACAAGATAAAATTGACACTCTTTACCATTTAAATATGAGGTTGGATAATTTCCAAAATCTACTTTATTATAATTAAAGGTATCTGAAACATCTGAAAAATCGAGTGCAAAACCAGAATATCTACTTTTTTTATCCTCACTAAAACCTGATTCATTATTGTAATAAATGATTGAAATATTTAGTGGGTAAATATATCTATTATAATAAATACTATATGATGAAATACCTTTATTTCTTAAAAAATTTGGTGAGGGGTTGAGTAAGAAAATTTTATCAAATGAATTTTCTTTATAATCAACAACAGGTTCACCTGAAACTAATTTATAAGTTGGTTTACTTTTCTTTTCAAAACTTATTAATTTTCCATTTCCATCTTTTAATCCAGAAGTTAATAAAACTATACTATCAATTTTTGAAAGATTATCTTTATCAAAATATAGTTTATTAACTACATCATTTTCTAAAAGATTTTCAAATTTTTTTCTTACAGGATTTAAGATTACAAGATTTTGAATACCAAAAAAACTTGCTTCATTTATTCTATCAACTGCCTTTTCTTCTTCAGGATTTACTATTCTATATTTAATGTTGAAATTATTGATTCCTGATGCTCTAATTTTTGTATAAGATGTATCTGGTGTAATTAACCCACCATTTTCTACTTTTCTATCCTTTTCCTTATAAATTTTGAAATATTCATCAAAACCATCATCTAATGAGTTAACTTTTTTAACATTGAATATTAAATTTTCTTTTTTATTAATATATATATTAAAAGATATTAAGGCTAATCCTTCTTTTTTAGAACATTCAAAATAATATAAATTATCAGGAGGTACTGAAAACATTAAATAATCATTTTCAGAATCTTTTAGAATTATCATCGGCGAAATAAATATTTCATTTTTTTCAGGGAAAATTATTTCATAATCTTTGAAACTTATTTCAAACTCTATTGCACCTTTACCAGAAATAATTAATTTATAATTCCCATCAGATTCTATTAAATTATATTTAAACTTATTAAATTTCCCCTTTCCTTTTTCAATTGAAATTTCATTGCCTTGAGAATCCTTTAGAATAAATTTTATATTTAAATTATCAATTGCATAAGATTTTTTTATATTAAAATTTATAGTTATTAAAAGTACAAAAAAAATTGTTAAGATAATTACTATTTTTTTCATCAAAAAAATTATATAATATTTGAGTGATTTTTTTAAAAGTTAGGTGAAAAAGTGTTTTCAATTGACGGTAATTCAATTAATTTAATAACAGTTATATTAATTGGCATTGGTTTATCAATGGATGCTTTTGCTGTTGGAATAAGTTGCGGTTTGATAAAAAAAGAGATAAAGATAAAATTCTCATTAAAAATTTCTTTTTTCTTTGGTTTTTTTCAGTTTGGAATGGTATTTCTTGGGTTTTTACTCGGAAAGGAACTACTTAATTTTATCAAAGATTATGACCACTGGGTTGCGTTTTTAATTCTTTTAATAATAGGTCTAAAAATGATTTATGAAAGTTTTAGCGGGCATCGGGAAAATAAACTAAATCCAGAAAATTTTAAAACACTATTTTTACTCTCAATAGCAACAAGTATTGATGCTTTTGCTGTTGGAATTTCTCTATCATTATTAAAAATATTAATTTTACTTCCATCAATTATCATAGGATCAATAACTTTTACTCTCTCATTCATTTCTATCCATTTAGGTTGTATATTTGGGAAAATTTTTAGAAAAGGTGCAGAAATTATTGGTGGATTGATTCTTATTTCAATAGGAATTAGAATTTTATTTGAGCATCTTTTATGAGTAGATTAACCAATTTATTTTTTGAAATTTTAATTTTTCTATTTTTTCCTTTGCTTTTTCTTTTGATATTTTGGTGGGCATCTATTCCGTTTTTTAAAGAAGACTACATATATTTATTTGTAATTTCTGGTTTTTTTATTGGATTGATACTAAACTCAATATATTATAAAAAAATTATTAAAAATTTATATAATTTAAATATTAAATTTCTAATTATTATCTATTTATTTTATAATTTTTGCATTTTCGGATTTTTTATGGGAATACCTATTTTTAATCTAATTATGAGTTTTATTTCAGGTTTATATTTTGGAAAAAGATGCAGAATTTTAAATTTAAATGAAATTAAATCAATAAATTATATAAATAGAGTTTCACTATTCACAACAATTTTTATTTTTATAATTTTTTGTTTTTCTGTTTTTTTGCCATAATAGATCCATTTGTAGGCTCAAGTATTCAGGGAATGTTAAATTTAAGAAACCCTTTAACAAAAAATACAATTTATATAATAGTTATATTTGGTGGTGCTTCACTTTTATTTGTTAATTATTATTTGACAAAATATATTGGCATTAAAGAATATAAAAAGAAAAATTGATATAATAAAATATAAGATGTATGAATTGAAGAAAAAGATTTTATTTATTTGTACTCATAATTCAGCAAGATCTCAAATGGCTGAAGGACTAATGAATTATTTTATGAATGATGAATTCAGTGCATTTAGTGCAGGAACAAAACCAACAAAAGTTAATCCATTTGCCATTAAGGTTATGAAAGAAATTGGAATAGATATTTCAAACCATAGATCAAAAAGTGTTTTAGAATTTAAAGGAGAAAAATTTGATTATGTAGTTACTGTTTGCGATAGTGCTAAAGAAAATTGTCCTTTTTTTCCTGGTGCCAAAGAATATTTACATAAAAGTTTTGAAGACCCATCTTCATTTGAAGGAAGTGAACAAGAAAAATTGAATAAGTTTAGAGAAATTAGAGATGAAATTAAAAATTTTATTTTTGAAAAATTTAAAATAATTAAAAAGGAGAATAAATGTTAAAAAAATTTACAATTTTAATCGTTTTAATTATCTTAGTTCTATCCATAAATAAAATTTATTCTTTGAGTTTATTAGAAAAACCCGTCAATTTAAATGCTGTTCAAGAGGATTACAAAGTTAGATTGACATGGCAGTTAGAAAAATCTGATCCTAACATAGTAGGTTTTGAAGTTTTTAAGGGAGAAAATGATAAGTCTTTTTATTCTATAGGAAAAGCATATAAGGATCAATTATATTTTCTTGATTACAGTATATATTTAGATAAAACATATTATTATATGGTTAAATCTTATGACAAAGATGGAAATTACTCCAATCCATCCAATATAATTTCAATTAAAATAATTGATGATAAGGCACCAGAACTTAGAATATTAGAACCTGAAACTAATAATTATTATACAAATAATGAAAATTTATATCTATTGATAGGCGTTAGAGATAATATGAGTGGATTGAAAACTCTTGTTGTAAATGGAGTAAAAATAAATCAATGTGGTTGTTCAACTTTTGATGCTAATTATACTTTGATTGAAGGAAAAAATGAATTTTTAATTGTTGCAGAAGATTATAAAGGAAACAAATCTTCCCTTACTTTAACTATCTTTCTTGATAAAACACCTCCAAAAGTAAGTGTAAATTTACCCATTACAACTTATGAAGAAAATTTAAAAGTTAAAGGAAAAGTTTTTGATGAAGGTATTGGAGTAAAAAGTGCCTCATTAAACAATATTGAACTTATGCTCGATAAAAACGGAAATTTTGAAACCTATCTACTTTTAAAAGAAGGCGAAAATGAATTGAAATTTAAATTAATTGATAATCTTGATAATCAAAAAGAAGAAATTTATAAGATAAATTATATAAAAAGAAAAATTTTAAAACTTCAAATTGGAAATAAGAGAATGTTTGTAAATGACTCACCCCAAGAAATAGATGTTCCTCCTCAAATAATTGAAGGAAGAACACTTTTACCAATTAGATGGGTTGCAGAACCTTTAGGTGCAGAAGTTGGTTGGGATGGAGTAGAAAAGAAAGTTACTGTTTCTTTAAAAGAAAATTTAATTGAACTATGGATAGGTAAGAATATTGCAAGAGTAAATGGAATTGATACACCAATAGATCCTAATAATCCAAAGGTTGTTCCTATGATTATCTCTGGTAGAACAATGCTTCCTGTTAGATTTGTTG
The DNA here is from genome assembly GCA_039793425.1 of Caldisericota bacterium. GTDB lineage: Bacteria > Caldisericota > Caldisericia > B22-G15 > B22-G15 > JAAYUH01. The sequence goes on along the minus strand of JBAMLT010000008.1, from coordinate 8,178 downwards.
CAGAAAATTTAGGATGTGAAGTTCTTTGGGATGGAATAACAAGAACAGTAACTATTACTTATCCTAAATAGTTAATTTAGGAAATTCCTCTTTTTTAATTGACTCTACAAACTCAAATATTTTTTTAACATTATCTTCTTCCCCTTCTATTCCTAAAACAATTGAACCTTCATCTTCCCATAGACCTCCTTTAGATAGTAAAATAGCATCAACATCAAAAAGTAAATTAAGTGCTTCAATTTCTGTAAATGGTATGGCATTAACTATTGGAAAAATTGATATAGGTAGACCCATTGAATATTTCACCTCATCAATTTTCGCAAAATATGATGCATCTATTACATCAGGTACTAATTTCCCAATGCTTACAGGAGATAACCATTTGACACCTCTCGATATAATACCACCAATGTATTTACCAACTGTTCCTCCATTTTTATCTCCAATAATAACACCAACATTTCCATCAGAATCTATTGCATTTGCACCTTTTATGAAAACATCATTTGAACTCATTCTTTTAACAACTTCATCTGCATTTTCATTTGATTCTTTACCATCAATTATTATTACAGGGTCAAGTCTAAAATTTTTATCAAGAACAGAAAGTTGACAATCTCCAATATAACCAGCCATATACCTATTTTTATCTATTTTTTTATTCAGAATTTCTTCAACTATGAAACTATTTGTTGTTCCAAGACATATAAATATGATACCCTTATTAAGTATGTTTAATGACCTTAAATATTCTTTAATACCTTTTGCAATTAATCTTTTTGACATAGAACTTCTTAAAACAATAATGCCTTTCATACTTTCTCCTTTTATATTTTAATAATATCTTTTTTAAATATACTCAATATTTTTAAAATATCAACTTTTTTTATATAATATCTAATATGCATAATATTGATATTAAAGATTTATATGAAGAGATATTGACAAAGAAAATAAAAGATGAAAAGTCTTTTTTTTATTTTTGTTCTTATGTCCCAGTAGAAATAATTCATGCATCTTCATATAAACCAGTTAGATTTATTCTTGATTCAATGCAATTTTTGCATTCTGATGAAGTTATTCCAAAATATATTTGTCCTTATTTAAAAACTGCTGTTGAATTTTTTATTAAAAATAATTTAAAAGAAAAAAATATTATTTTTACAGATGGTTGTGATTCATCAAGAAGAATTTTTGAAGTTTTCAAAGAACTAAATTTTACTAAAAAATATTTTTATTTAAAAATTCCTTTTAATGAGAATCCTCAGGATGTACTCTTTTTCAAAAGTGAACTTCAAAAACTTTTTCTTTTACTAAATGGAAAAATAGATTTAGAAAAATTAAATGAATCAATAAATCTATATAACTCGGGAAGGAAAAAATTGTATCAAATATTCAATAATAAATCTCAAAATCTTAAAAGTAGTTTTAAATTTTATTTAAACTCTCTTTTCCAACTAATGGATATTGAAGATTTTATAAATTTAGATATTGATTTTACTAACCAAAAAAATGAAATACAAAATAAATTTTATTTATTTTCCACAGTTTATCCATTAAATTTTATTGAATACATTGAATCACTTGGCATCAATATTGAATATGATGATTCATGTTTTGGAGAAAAAAATTTAAGTTTAATTGAATTAAATAAAGATGACCCACTTACTTCAATTTCAGAGTATTATCTTAAAAGAGAGGGTTGTGTTAGAAAAAGAGAGATTGATAAAAAATTAGAAAATTTAATTCAAAGATATAAGAATAAAAATTTGAAAGGAGTTATTATCTATAATCTTAAATATTGCGATCCATTAATTTTTTTTATACCAATGATAAAGGAAAAATTAAATGAAGAAAAAATACCACTTCTCATGATTGAGGATGATTTTACTATGAATATAAAAGGACAAATAAGAACAAGAATTGAAGCTTTTTTGGAGATGATGATATGAATTTTAATATCTCAAAGGTAAAACCAGTATATTTAAAAAAAATATTTTCAAAAAAGTTTCTTTATCCTTTAATCTATCAAGTATTACTACAAATTCTAAGGCCAGATGATATTGGAAAAGTATCTATAAAATTTTCACTTGATTTAATTAAAAAGAATTTCAGTAAGAATAGTAAAGTTATTATGGTGAATGTTTTTACACCTACAGAAATCTTTTTTGCATTGAATACTTTTCCAATTTTACCAGAAGTTGCTTCAGCGGTTAGTGCAAATTTTTCTATAAGCGATTCTGCTCTTTTTGAAAGTGATGATATTCTTTTTTCAAAAGATAGTTGTAGTGTTCATAGAAATTTAATAGGACTAATAAAAATGGGTTTTCTACCAACACCAAACTATGTTTTTACAACAGATAAACCTTGTCATTCTGCTGTTCACTCTTTTTATCTAATATCAAAATTCTACGGAGGAGAATATTTTGTAATAGACATACCAGAAGAAGAAACTGAAGAGAACTTGAATTATCTTTCTAAAAAACTTGAAGACACTTTTATTTTTTTATCAAAAGAGTTAAAGATTAAAAATCCTTACAAAAATTTGTTAAATGCAATAAATTTATCCAATGAGACAAGAAAATATATGATTGAAATTAATGAACTGAGGAAGAAAAAAGTTTTAATTGATGGAAGAAAATTTTTAGGATATCTTGGAATGACTTTTTCAGCATTAGGTTCAACATATGGAAGAGATTTCTTTAAACTTTTAAGAGATAATCTAAAAAAATTATATGAACAAGGGTTTGAATTACCTGTCAAAAAAAAGTTATATTGGTTACACCTTGGGCCATATTTTAAAACAGATTTTTTTGATTATCTATATAAAAAAGGTGCATATATTGTTTTTGAAGAAACAAGTAATGTTTACTGGGATGAATTTGATTTAAAAGACCCATTTAAATCAATTGCAAAAAAACTCATTAATTTTAAAATATTTTCAAATCTTGAAGAAAGGTACAAAACAACAATTAAAGCAATAAATGATTATAAGGTTGACGGTGTTATCATATTCAATCAATGGGGTTGTAGGCAAGGCGCAGGTAGTTCTTATTTATTAAGAAAAAAATTGATTGATTATGGCATTCCATGTATAATAATTGATGGTGATCTTGTTGATGAATCAAATTTTCCAAAAGAACAAAATAAAACAAGAGTTGAAGGATTTCTGGAGGTTATTGAATGAGTTATTTTATAGGAGTTGATATTGGGTCTGTTGCAACGAAAGTTGTATTAATTAAAAATGAATCAAATGTTGAATATGTTGTTGGAAAAATATCTCCGACAGGTACAAATGGAAATTTAGTTGCTCAAGAATTGATTCATAATCTATTGAAAGAACAAAATTTGGATATAAAAAATATAGAAAATATTCTTGCAACAGGATATGGAAGGATAAGTGTAAGTTTTACAGAATTTACAAAAACTGAAATAAGTTGCCATGCAAAAGGAGCAAAATTCATTTTTCCTAAAACAAAAACAATAATAGATATTGGAGGACAGGATAGTAAGGCAATAAAACTTGGTTCAAATGGAAATGTTTTGGATTTTGTTATGAATGATAAATGTGCTGCAGGAACTGGAAGATTTCTTGAGGTCATGTCTCATGCACTTCAAGTTAATTTAAGTGATTTTGGGAACTGCCATATTGAATCAAAAAAAGACATCGAGATTTCAAATATATGCACTGTTTTTGCAGAATCAGAAGTTATTTCGCTATTAAGTGAGGGAGTTGATAAAAAAGATATTATAAAAGGCATAAATTATTCTGTTGCAAAAAGAGCTTTAACTTTATTAAAAAGAGTAAATGTAGAAGAAGAGGTTACAATGACAGGGGGAGTAGCTAAAAATAAAGGAGTTGTTCTTGCTCTTGAGGATTTATTAAAATTAAAAATAAATATACCAAAAACACCAGAATTTATTGGTGCTCTTGGAGCAGCCCTTTTTGCAGCTGAACTTAAGGAGGAAAAAAGTGGAAGAAATAGTTGAAATAAAAGGAAGGGAGATTCTTGATTCAAGAGGTAATCCAACAATTGAGGTTGAAGTTAAAACGATTTCAGGTATAACTGGAACATCATGTGTTCCTTCGGGTGCTTCAACTGGAAAGTTCGAGGCACTTGAATTGAGAGATAATGACAGTAGATTTCATGGTAAGGGTGTTTTAAAAGCAATAAGAAATATTGAACTTATAATTGCACCAGAAATACTTGGAATGGATGTTCTTGAACAAGAAGAGATAGATAGAAGAATGATAGAACTTGATGGTACTGAAAACAAAAGCAATTTAGGTGCTAATGCTATTCTTGGCGTATCGCTTGCAGTTTCAAGAGCTGCCTCTAATTTTTTGAATATTCCATTATATAGATACATAGGAGGACAATTTGCAGATACATTACCAATTCCATTTTTAAATATAATAAATGGTGGTAAACATGCTGAAAATAATCTTGATATTCAGGAATTTATGATTGTTCCATTTAGATTTAGTTCATTTAAAGAATCAATAAGAGCAGCATCAGAAATTTTTCACACTTTAAAAAATATTTTAAAAGAAGAAGGATTATCAACTGGAATAGGAGATGAAGGTGGTTTTTCACCTAATTTAAAGAATAATGAAGAAGCAATTAAATTTATAATGAGAGCAATTGAAGAATCACACTATGAACCAGGTAAAGAAGTTTTTATCGCAATAGATTCTGCAGCATCAAGTTTTTATAAAGATGGAAAATACATTTTTGAAGGAAAAGAAGTAGATTATTCATTTATGATTGAATATTATGAAAATTTAGTTAGTAAATATCCAATAATTTCGCTTGAGGATCCCCTGTCAGAAGATGACCTTTTAGGATGGAGACAATTAACCAAAAGATTGAAAGATAAAATTGAGATTATTGGAGATGATATATTTGTTACCAACAAAGAAAAACTTCTTTTTGGAATAGAAAATGAAATTGCTAACTCAATACTAATAAAATTAAATCAAATTGGAACATTAACTGAAACTCTTGAAGTTATAAAAATTGCAAGAATGTATGGTTATAAATTTATGATATCTCATAGATCTGGAGAAACATCTGATTCATATATTTCAGATTTAGCAGTTGGTACAAGCAGTTTAATGATAAAAGCAGGTGCACCATCAAGAGGAGAAAGAGTCGCAAAATATAATAGATTGATACAAATTGAAGAAGAACTTGGAGAAAATAAAAAAGTTGGAAATAAATTCATTAGAATTAAAAGATAAGATAAAAAAGAAAGATTTATTCATTTGTGTTATTGGGCTTGGATATGTTGGGTTAGCAATAACAAAATCACTTTTAAATAAAGGATATAAAGTTATAGGTTATGATGTTAGTTTAGAAAAGATAAATTATTTAAAAAAGGGTAAATCATATCATGTGGATATAGATGATGATGAGATAAAAAAATATATAAATAAACAACTTTTTCCTACAAATTCAGTTAAAGATATTATTAAAGCAGATATTTTTATAGTTTCTGTACCAACACCATTGAATGAAAGTGAGAAACCCGAATTAAAATTTGTCTTAAAGGCAATAAGAGACATAAGAAAATCTCTTAATGAAGACGGGAAGTTAATTATTTTTGAAAGCACTCTTCCACCTGGTTCAACCCAAGAACTTGTTTTTCCAAAATTAAAAAAGAGTAGTAAAAAATTTTTTCTTTGTTTTTCTCCAGAAAGAATTAATCCTGGAAGTAGATATCCATTAGATTCTATTCCAAAAATAATAAGTGGAATAGATGAGGATTCTCTTGCTTTAGGAATTTACTTTTATTCAACAATATTTGAGAAAGTAATACCTGTTTCAAGCACTAAAGTTGCTGAGTATATAAAACTTCTTGAAAATAGTTATAGATTAATAAATATCTCCTTTATAAATGAATTAGCAAAACTCACTTCACTTGATGGTGTTGATATATTCGAAGTTATTGAAGGAGCAAAAACAAAACCCTATGGATTCACTCCTTTTTATCCTAACTGGGGTGCTCAAGGTGATTGTATTCCAACTGTTCCAATGTTTCTTGTTGAAAGAGGAGAAAATCTTGGTTTAAGAGTTTCATCTATTGAATATTCAAATTTAATTAATAAAAGTATGCCTTATTACTGGTTTGAAAAATCAAAAAAATATATCAAAAAAAACATTTTTATTTTAGGGATAACTTACAAAAAAGATGTTAATGATATAAGAAATTCACAAGTTTTAAAATTCATAGAACTTTTAATTGAAAAAGGAATTGATGTTAGTTATTTTGACCCTTTTATTAAAGAAATTGAGATAAAAGGAAAAAAATTAAAAAGTATAAAACCTACAAAAAATAATATGAAGAAATATGACCTTATAGTTATAGGAACAGATCACTCTGAACTTCCTTATAATTTACTTTTAAATTATAAAAAATACATACTTGATCCCTTCGGAAAACTGCCAAAATCAAAATATATTATTTCTTTTTAATTATGGTAAAATGTATTTTATGATAAAAGAAGATGTAAAGCATTTAATAAAGATAGCATTGAAAGACACTTTTTCTGAAAAAATTAATAAAATGGTTGAATTTGATAATGAATCCTATTTGATATATACTGATTCAGCATTGATTCTTGTAAAAAATAATTCAACTATTAATGGTATGAGTAACCATTTTCGTTTTTTCAGTTCATATCACTTTGGTGATAGATGTGTTTTTATTGAGAGAGAACTTATTAAAAAATTTATCAAAAAATTTGATTCATTAAAAAAGAAAAGGCCCATTAAAGCATCTGTAATATTCACTGGAGAAAAAAACGAAATGTATATTGTTTCACCATCTTTTATTCTTGACTTCAAGGAGAAATTTGGAACAATTGGAAAATCTGAGGATGGTGAGATAATTATTTTCGTTCCAACTGTTTTACTTCCAAAGTTAAAAGGTGATGAAATGAATGATGAAGAGATTAGAGCAAGAAGAATGATCCAGATAATTGATGATATTAATTCGATACCATTTGATGATATGAATACATATGATGATAAAGATGATATAAACCTCTCTTTAACTCCAAATCTATATCTTGACACATCAAATGACGAAAAGAATGAATATTTTTTAAAAAAATTATTAGAACTTGAGAGGGAGATAAAAAAGTTAAAAGAGAATCGAAAGAAAAGGAGGAAGAAAAATGGAAATTAAAATAGAAAAAGAAGATGAAAGAAGGATATTAGCAGCAATAAGTTATATACCATTTCTATTCATAATTCCAATTATTTTAGTAAAGAATGATGAGTTTGTTCATTCTCATGCTAAACAAGGTTTTGTTTTATTTATAGTAGAGGTTATAATCTGGTTATTAAGTAAAATACCAATTATAGGTTTTCTTTTTGGATACATTCTTGGTGTTTTAGTTTTTCTTGCTGCGCTATATGCTTTCATCGAAGCACTTGTTGGAAAATTTTGGAAAATTCCAATAATAGGAGATTTGTCCCAAGAGATAAAATTTTGAACAAAGAGAACTTATTAAAAAGGAAATTTAGATTTAAAAAAAGTTTAGGTCAGAATTTATTTATTGGAAGAGTATCATCTTTAGTTAATTTAACAAATTTTGTGGATGATGATGTTATCATTGAAGTTGGAACTGGTACTGGTGATATTACAAAAGAAATAGCAAAGAGAGTAAAATTTATAATTAGTTATGAAATTGATGAAAGATTAAAAGAGTTTATTAATGAAAATATTATTTTTTATAAAAATATTGAAATTAAATATAAGGATTTTCTATTAGAAGATGAGTTTCCAGAAAAATTTAAATTTTTTTCAAACTTACCTTATTCATCGGGAACTGAAATCCTAAAAAAATGTTCAACTTTAAATAGCCTTAAAGAGGGGTATTTTATGATACAGAAAGAACTTGGTGAGAGAATAATATCAAAAGAGAGTTCAAAAAAATATGGAGCAATATCAATTTTTCTTCAGACATTTTTTGATTTCAAATTTTTAAAAGAGTTTAATAAAAATCTATTTTTCCCAAAACCTCAAGTTGATTCTATATTTATCTATTTCAAAAGAATTAGAGACTGGAATGATGATTTTAAATTTTATGAATCTTTTTTAAAAGACATTTTTTCAAAAAGAAGAAAAAAAATTAAAAAATATTTATCTGATTATCTAAATAATTTA
>JBAMLT010000007.1:0-1803 GCA_039793425.1 Caldisericota bacterium | reverse complement strand
ATGCATTTTTAGATAAATTTAACCTTTCATTACTAATATCAGTCAAAAAAATTTCAGAAGCACCTTTTAGATGTGATAATGCGGCAAGCATAGTTCCAATGGGACCAGAACCTATTATTAAAACTCTACTTCCTAAATTAACATCCAAAATATTTGCACCATGAATTGCATCTGAGAGAGGATCAGTTAATGTTGCTAAAATTGGAGATAAATTTTCAGGAATTTTAAAAATATTTTTAAATTGCATATTAAATATGGGCATGTATTGAGCATAACCACCTGGATATGGAGGATAACCAGTTAATCCTTTATTAATACATAAATTTTCTCTTCCTGTTCTACAAAATTCACAAGCCCCACAAGATAATGTTGAAATTAAAATTATTTTGTCGTTTATTTTTAAATTTAAATTTTTTATATAAAAATCTTCTTCTGCTTTTTTCCCGATATGAACTACTGTTCCAGCAACTTCGTGCCCTAAAATCCAAGGAGGTTTTACACTATCACTTCCATTAAAATACACTCTAACATCAGATCCACATATTCCACAAGCATCAACTTTAACTATTATATTATCTTCTGTTTCTTCTGGTTGATCTACCTCTTTTATTTCCATATGACCAATTTGAGTAAAAACAGCTGCCAACATTTTTTTACTCATATTTTTAAACCTCTTAAACTGCTTCTTTTAATTCTTTTAGTGCCTCTTTTGCAGAATAATCTTCTTTAAAAATTCTTACCAATGCCCTTGTCATTGCAAATGGATTTTTATGTTGAAACATATTTCTCCCAACAGAACAACCTATTGCTCCTGCTTTTTTAGCAAATTCCATTCTTTCTAAAAGTTCTTCATCTGGAATTTTTGTTCCACCTGCAACTACTACTGGTACTTTTGTTGCTTGTATTATTTTTGCAAAGGAATCAGGGTCTCCACTCCAATTTACTTTAACAATATCTGCTCCTAATTCAGTGCATAATCTTGCATTTCTCATTAAATAATCAAAACCCCATTGTCCTTTTAACTTATCAAGGGATTCATAAGTTGTTGGATATTCTGCCTCTGCAATAAATACCATACCCAATCTTTCACACTCTTTTCCAACTTCTGCAACAAACTCAATAACTTCTTTTTCATTTTCAGTAGCAAGAGGAACAAAAACAACAACTGCATCTGCACCTAAAATTAATGCCTCTTCAACAGTTCCAATTCTTGCTGATAAACCCAATTTTTCTGTACCTAATGCTGATGCTGTTAAAAGCATTGCCCATGCTCTATCTTTTCTAAACTCCTCATAAGTTAAATGAGCAAAACCTTTGCTCATCATAATTACATCTGCTCCACCATCCATTGCCTCTTTGACTCTTTTTTTCATATCAAAAAGACCATCAAGAAAAGTTGGAGAGGTCATTCCATGGTCTAAGGCAATAATAATTGAAGTGTTTGTTTTTTGATCAATAACTCTTTTAAGTCTAAATTCTTTCCCTAAATTTGTTAACTTTTTTTCTTGCATAAAAGCCTCCTAATCTTTTGTATAATTTATTGGGACAATTAGAAGCCTAATTCCTTTCTGTTTATATTTTTCTACTATATTTTTATCTAACCCTGAATCTGTAATAATTGTTGTTATTTTTTCAAATGATGAGATTTTAAAATGAGCAAATTTTTCAAATTTTGTATTATCTGCTAATACGTATGTTTCTTTTGCATTATCAATAACAATTTTCATTGCATTTGCTTCGTCTAAGTTGAAACTTGTTAATTCATGAGCTAAATCAATACCATCAACGCCAATAAATGCTTTA
>JBAMLT010000006.1:0-1818 GCA_039793425.1 Caldisericota bacterium | reverse complement strand
ACGGACTTTTTTACAAAGGCTCTGGAATAGGCAGGTATTATGAGTCTTTAACAAAGGAACTTACAAAAGGAGGAGTATGAAGTGAAAAATATCATCTATATTGCATCTAGATTTTTAACTCAGCCAATTACCGGTGTACAAAGATACGGTATTGAACTTAGTAAAGCGATTAAAAAATTAAGTATAGAATACAATAATGAATATAATATAACCTTTGTTGCTCCCAAAAATGTAATTCATAATGAAATTGCAGAATTTTTAAATGTTGAAAAAATAGGAAGTTTAAAAGGTCAATTGTGGGATCAAATCTCTCTTTTAAAATTTTTAAAATCAAAAGGAAATCCGTTAGTAGTAAATTTCTCAAATACACTCCCAGTTTTTTATGAAAACAAAATAGTTACTATTCATGATATTATATATTTAAAATATCCAGTTAGCCATATGTATAAAAAATACCATGAAATTGTTGTTCCTATGATGCTTAAACATTCAGCACATATTATAACTGTAAGTGAATTTTCAAAAAGAGAAATATCCTCCTATTTTGGTATAGATAACAAAAAGATATCCGTAGTTTACAACGGCGTTGATACAAAAATTTTTAAACCTAAAATATTAGAAAATCAAGAAAGATATATTTTAGGTGTTTCTTCAATAGCATATCATAAAAATTTTATCAGTCTTATAAAAGCTTTTTCAAAACTAAAAACCAAAAATATTAAGTTGTATATTGTAGGAGGCTTAAATAAAAAGATATTTGGTAAGGAAACGGAAGAGATAATGAAACATATAAAAAATAACAATAACATTAAGTTTCTTGGAAGAGTTGACGATGAGAAACTTGTCGAACTATATTCGAACGCTATTTGCTTTGTATATCCATCTCTTTACGAAGGATTTGGAATTCCTCCTCTTGAAGCACAAGCTTGTGGATGTCCAGTGGTCTTGTCTGATATACCAGTTTTTAGAGAGATTTATAAAGATTCAGCCCTATACTTTGATCCCTTAGATGTCGATGATATTGCAAATAAAATAGAAGAGGTTTTAAATGATGAAAATCTAAGAGCTTATCTTGTAAGAAAGGGAATTGAAAATTCTCAAAAATATACATGGGAAAATTCAGCAAAATCATTCTTTAAAATATTGGATAGAGTTATAAAAAATGCCTAAGTTAAATGTATCTATTGTTCTTTATAAAAATAATTTAAAGCAAGTAGAAAACGCTATAAAAAGTGTTTTGGCTTCAAGATTAGACTTAAGATTATATCTTGTAGACAATTCTGAAGAAGACAATCTTAAAAGCCTCAAAAAACTAGACAATAGGATAGAATATATTTTCAATAACGCCAATTTAGGTTTTGGTAAAGCTCATAATATCGCTATGAGAAAATCTATAGAAGATAGTGTGCCATATCACCTTGTTTTGAACCCTGATGTTTATTTTGATGAAGGAGTTTTGGAAGAATTATATGAATATATGGAAGGAAATAAAGATGTTGGTCTTGTTATGCCCAAAGTGCTATATCCTGATGGAAGAATCCAATACCTTTGCAAACTTCTACCAACTCCTTTTGACTTATTCGGAAGGAGATTTTTAAACTTTTATCCATTTAAAAAATACATAGAAAAAAGGAATGAAATTTATGAACTTAGATTTACCGGATATGACAAAATAATGGAAGTACCTTACCTTTCTGGCTGTTTCATGTTTATAAGAACAAAAGTCTTAGAAAAAGTCGGTTTATTTGATGAAAGATTTTTTATGTATCTGGAAGATACAGATTTATCAAGAAGAATACATAAAATGGCTAAAACAAT
>JBAMLT010000005.1:0-1819 GCA_039793425.1 Caldisericota bacterium | reverse complement strand
AGTTTTGAAAAAGTAATGCACAGAGTTCTCCTTGTAAAAGCTGATTCTAGGATTCAGAATGGAATAGAAGAATTCAATTATAATGAAGCTTGGGTGTTATATGGATTCTCATTTCAAAGTTTCATAAAATTAATTCAAGAAGGGACTGTAAAAGTAGAGCTTAGAATTGGAATTTATCCTAAAGGCCATAAACAAGCAGGTAAAATTCATGATCATGGAACAGGTTTCAGAGTTTTAGAGAATGATTTACAAGATTGTTTTGCCTATAGAGATAAAATTTTATAAAGATATAATTAATTAGTTATTCGAATGATAATTGATAAAAAAGATAAAATAATCGATGAGAATCAGGATGACTGGACCTTTAATGGAGTACTTACCAGAGATTTTACTCATATATATCACGATTACCCTGCTAGGATGATTCCTCAAATCCCCAGAAAAATATTTGAGGTTTTGAATATTAAAAATGGTCTATTATTTGATCCTTATTGTGGTTCTGGTACAACTTTAGTAGAGGCACTATTAAATGGATCCAATGCAATTGGAACAGATATAAATCCTTTAGCAAGACTTATTTCTGAGGCTAAAACCGATTATACAATAGATCCTATAGAATTATCTTTGGAAATAGAAAAATTTTATACATTTTCTATGATGCCTAGTGGAGAACCAAAAATTCCAGAAATTAAGAATATTGATTTTTGGTTCAAACCGAATGTAAAAAAAGCTCTAGGAATTATTTTATCTTACATAGAGGCTATAGAAAATGAAAAAATTAAAAAGTTTTTTATGGTTGCTTTCAGTGAAACAGTTAGGGAAAGCTCCAATACAAGAAAAAATGAATTCAAACTTTACAGGTATGATCCATCAAAATTGTCAAAACATAATCCAGATCCCTTTTTAATCATGAAAACAAAATTAGAGAGAAATTTTAATGGTTATCAAATATTTTATAAGAGTATGCAAAAATTTAATAATAAGCCTCAAGCAAGAGTATTTAGTTATAATTCTGTTTATGATATTCCCAATCAGGATATTAATGAAAATTCAGCTGATATTATTATTACATCTCCCCCTTATGGTGATTCACGTACCACAGTAGCTTATGGTCAATATTCAAGATTATCCTCTGAATGGTTAGGCATTTATGAAAAGGAAGTGGACAAAGAATCTATGGGAGGAAAAATATCTAAAGAAAAAGAATTTTTTAATTGTAAGGAATTGGATGACTCAATTGAATTGATAAAGAATTATAGTGAAAAAAGAGCAAAAGAGGTAATTTCATTTTACATTGATTTGGAAAAATCAATTAATAATGTAAGCAAAGTAGTTAAAGATAACGGATATTCCTGTTATGTAATCGCAAATAGGAAAGTAGCCAATATTGAACTCCCGTCACATATTGCAATAAGATGCTTTTTTGAAAATAATGGATTTGAGCATGTACAAACCTTTATAAGAGATATACCAAATAAAAGAATGCCTAAATTGAATAGCCCTTCAAATATAGCAGGGAAAAAAACCGAAACAATGACAAAAGAATATATAGTTGTAATGAAAAAAATTTAAAAAATATTATATACACTATAATAAAAAAAGAGAAAAGAAGAATAAAACAACAGGTATTGAATGCAAAAATGAACATATTTCTTTTTGTTTGAATTAATTATCCAATTAATAAAATAATCTCTTTTATTTTCTTTGCCACTTCTTTACCTTTCTCAGTCAGATAAATCAAATTCCTTGTAGGATACTTGGAACTATCAATCCTTGATTCAGCAAGGCCTAGTTCCTTAGCCTTTTCTATGCTTGAATA
>JBAMLT010000004.1:0-1825 GCA_039793425.1 Caldisericota bacterium | reverse complement strand
CTTCTTTTTATTTTTGCCCCTTAAAAAAGGACTTTGATTTTTGTTATCACCCTCATCCTAGATAGGGCATTTTTGTCATCGCTTCAGGAATAGTTGAAATTATACCTAAGTTCAAAGAATAACTTTAAAAATATCAAGTCAGATAGGCTTCAAATTCCAATTTTAAACTTTCAATTACCATTTTAAATACCTCTTTCCATGTTTCTTACTTTTTTCATATCCTCACTTATTTTACCCCGGTTCATTTACTCATCCCTTATGATTTTTGATCCATTTCTTTTCACTTTTTACTATTTCATCAAGATCTTGATCTTTTTCACTATTATTAATCGATTTATAATATTGAAGGTGAAAAATCCTTGACCTTATGCTTTTTGTTTATCCTTGAAATCTTTTTCTAATTCTTTGTCAAATCAATATTAGAATATTCTGGATTTTTCATATCTCCTCATCATGATACCATGCTGCTTTCTCCTTGTCTGGATCCATCTTACAAATTAGTGCACTGCATGACTCAAAAAAATGGAATTTTCAGTACTTCCTCTAAAACATTTCTACCTAAACCAAAAAAGTAGAAATTTTTTGTACCAATGAAATTCTTTACAAAACTTACTTTTCCCTCATTTTTATATTTTGAAAAATTCCCAATTCCTACCTTTTTCTATCTCCAAATCCTTTTGGGAAATTACTTTTGATAAAAAATGACCCATGTATAGTTCCAGCAAAAGAAAATCCGATGACAATGAATTTTACGAATTATCCATTACAATATTACAGTATTTATCATTGTTAATTTATTATAATAAAAGATGAGCCTTCAAATAAAAAGAATAGTGTAACAAACAATCTTGTAATGGTAAGATATTGAAAATAAGGTAAGTTTATTGATTTTGCATTTTATACGAACGTAGAAGTTCTATAGAATTACTTCATGGAGCTTTCGGAAACTTACAGGAAGAGGTGGGGATAAAAAAAATGGATACTATAAAAAAGGAAATAAGATTAAGGTCCAGAAATGGGAACATACTATTGAGATATTTTTTGAAAGAGCTAACAATAATGATATATAACTTCTTTGTCTTATTGAATATAGTAGCAAAATGTATGATACAGTGGATTCCTCTGAAATATTATTTATATTTTATGACTTGAAGATGGAAATGGAAGATGAAGTTTATTTCAAAATGTTATGAAAAAGATGCAAAAACATTCACATCCAGGATAGTAAAAAATAAAGAATCGATTCGAGAATATTTTTAGGTGTAGATTTAGAAATGGAATATGAAGTATTAGGTCATAAATTGAATAGATTATTGTAAATAATGGCAATTTTCAGGTCTAAAAACTGGATGGAAAAAATATGATTAAAGATCTAAAATAAAGTAAAAAGTGAAAAAAATATGAAAAACAAGTGCTTGGCAAATATTCAAATTAGACATGGAGAGAGTCTGCCATTAAAACCAAAATTTATATTGTTGTAGGTGAGCCAGTTTTTTATTGCATGTTTGAATTTTATAATGTACGAATTTGCTTTCCTTCCCTCTCTATTTCCCTTATAAATTCTATGAATTGATGCCTGAGTTCACAAATTTTTGCCTTGTCTAATATTTCATTCGACTTAATATTGTTAATTTCACAATATCAACCCAAATTTCTTAATATTACATCAGCAGTCAATATTGATTGTGTTATATTATTTTTCAACAAATCCTTTATTTTTCTTCCTTAAATTATTGTATATATTTAGGCTTGAATTTAATAATTAATGATATTAATAAATTCTTCGATTAATAGTTTAAATGCGGAGGGAGGGATTTGAACCCTC
>JBAMLT010000003.1:0-1857 GCA_039793425.1 Caldisericota bacterium | reverse complement strand
AATTATCTCCGAATTCTGATTCGAATTATATATATATTCTTTTTTGTTATCCTTCATATTTTTTATTCAAAAAATTAGACTTATCAAACTTCTTATGGTGATACTTTATGAAACTGGTATAAAAATAATATTTCCAAAATACCGCCATAATATTCACTTTTCAACCAGCTTTATTAAAAGCTAATTAAAAATATAAAAGCACGCATCTAATGATAAGCAAATTAGATATTTGCTTCCTATATAAATAGGATAATTTCTATTCAAATAAATACTAGATTATACAAAAATAATTCGAACAGAAATTGAACTATGATATTATAACATACAAACCTAAAAATCAAACAAATTTAATTTTGTGTAAGTTCGTTTAAAAACTTATCTTGTTATGTGTTTTATAATCAAACGTAAGATCTAAAAATCTCAATCAATTCTTCATCGCTTAGCTGATCAGCACATAGGTTTACAGCATCATTCCAATTTTTCCAAAACTCAGGAGTATCCTCTGGCAAATCCACTTCTAATCCTAGTTCCGTTGCAATATTTCTAGGATCCAGATCTAAATCACCGACTTCTATTTCGAAATTATAAACATCTTTTTTGCCAAATTGATGGGTAAACTTCAATTCAAATTGATCAGTATCAAAAACATAACTTTCCATTTGCATAATCGCTGTCTGTAGATTATCGGATTTAACTAAATTTCTGAGAATCTTGTATACATTCAATATTATTTCAGCATCTGGTAGCAACTTTGCACTGAATTCTTCTTTATATTTACTGCTATAAATGCCCGATTTTTGCATTATTTCAGGCAATCCATTTGTATTCTGATTCTAGGATCTATATCCGTTCTATTGTAGTCTGTTATTTGTATTGCAAGCCTTCTTTTAAACTTTGGTTCACCAAATTTTTCTTTGAAAATTTTTAACGATTCATTAAATTTTTCCTCGGTTATCAATGATAAGATTTCATTTCCAAACATATATATAGAAGTGTATGAAGATAACAAAAAATTGCAAATATTCCGTTTGATGATTATCATGAAAATAAAAAATATTTTAAATTAAAATGCTTTATAGGCATTCAAACATTATTTGAGTATAACAACAAATGTATCTTAAATTAAGTAAAAAAAATATAAGCAGTCCTAATAATCAACATAAATTTGATGATATTGAAAAATTATTCTTCGAAAATGAAGCTCAAAAGTATCCAGATATTAAAAAATTATTATCTAAATGATTTTGAGTTTAGTTCCTTGTATTTTTTATGCGTCAATATCATTAGAAGATAAAACATTGATATTAACATAATACTATTTCGATAAATACATAAATTATCTGATCTGATGATTAGAAAGGGAAAATATCATACATACATACATACATTATATCTATTTTATAAACAGAAAAATTTTTTTGTATAGTTTTATCCAAGAATAAAATAAAAAACCCCCTTTTTTCAAAGGGGGCTTAATATCATTAGACCTTATTCCCAATTATTTACCCATTGCTTTCGCAACTCTATCTTTTAGTGATTTACCAGCCCTAAATCCTGGAATGATTGATTCTGGTAAATCAATCTTCTGTGATGGATTTCTAGGATTGACACCTTTTCTTGCTCTTCTTTTTCGTACTACAAAAGCACCAAAACCGGTCAAATTGACCTTTTCACCTGCCTCCAATGCCTCAGCAACTGACTCAAGCATCGCATCGATAGCTTCTTTTGATTGTTTTAGTGTCATTCCTGTTTTAGCTTGCACTTTTCGTGCTAAATCCATTACGAGCATAGCTTTTTACCTCCTTTCCTTATTAGGATGGTATAAATATAGGACAATTTTTGAATTTTGCAAATAGG
>JBAMLT010000002.1:0-14869 GCA_039793425.1 Caldisericota bacterium | reverse complement strand
ATTCCAAGCATATTCATCTTTGAAAGAGTGAGATGTTTTGCACCTCTTGGCATCATCATCCCAAACATTTTTTCGATAAAGTTCTTTTTAACTTTAACCTTATAATCTTTTCTTAAAATATTCAAACCCCAGAATGTACAGAAAATTGAAACTTTTTTACCCATTGAGAGTGCACCATTTCCAATAATTAATGAAGCCATAACCCTATCAAAATCATTTGATAATAGAACAATCGAGAGAGAATCTGATTTTTGTGTTAAATCCTCTTTTTTTTCAGAAGGTGCCTTTACTTCATCACTTTTCTTTATAACTGCTTTAATTATCTTATCTTTTTGAAGAGAGATAAGTTTTAACCCTTTACTTTCACAATAAGACTCAATATCTCTATAAAAACCTGGGTCTGTTGCTTCAATTTCAATTAATGCGCTCTCTTTTGCTTTATCAAGTGCTTCTTTAAGTTTCATTAAAGGTCCAGGACAAGATAACCCTTTTGCATCAATTTTTATAATCTCTTCACTCTTTGTTAATTCTTCAGTTGAGTTTTTCTTTTCCTCTTTCTTCTCAAAACTTATCTTTTTTTCTCCACTGAAACATGAATCATAAAAAGTAAGTCCACCAGAAAGATATTTTGCATTAAAACCTGCGTCAAGCAAAATTCTTAAAGCGTTATATGCTCTCTGTCCTTTTGTGCAACAAAGTATATAAGATTTATTTTTATCTAACTCATTTAATCTATTTTTAAGTTCACTTAGAGGAATATTTATTGAGTTTTCAATTTTATTTGCGAGCGTCTCTTCTCTTTCTCTCACATCAATTAAAATTGCTCCATTTTTAACAAGTTCATCAACTTCAAAAATACTAACCTTTGGAGCAATGCCTTTTAAATCATCTTCTGCCATTGTTGCAACAATGTTTAGTGGATTTTTTGCATGGCCATATTGAGGTGAGTATGCGAAATCTATATCTTTAAGGTCAGTAATCTTTGCATTAAACCTTATTGCTGTTGCAAGTGAGTTAATAATTGTATCAACTCCATCAAAACCAACTGCTTGACCACCAAGAATTTTTCCAGTTTTATTTTCATAAAAAACTTTTAAATAAATTGGATATGCATCTGGATAGTATCCTGCGTGATTAAATGTTGACAAACACTCAAATTTATAATCAATTCCCAATTTTTCTAAAGATTGAGAGTTTAATCCAGTTGAAGAAGCAGTTATGTTAAATATTTTTACAATTGCAGTACCCATTGAACCAAGATATTTTGAATTAATTCCTAAAATATTATCTGCTGCAACTCTTGCCTGTTTATGAGTTGGTCCTGCAAGGGGAATCCTTGTTTTTGTATTCGAGATAAAATTTACAATCTCAACTGCATCTCCAATTGCAAAGATAAATGGGTCACTTGTTCTCATCGTCTCATCAACAAAAATTCCACCAGTCTCTCCAATTTTAAGTCCTGCCTCTTTTGCTAAGTTAACCTCTGGTTTTACTCCAATTGAAAATACTACAAAATCTGAAGAGATTTCTGTTCCATTTTCTAAAATAGTTTTTAATTTATTCTCTTCTTTGAACTCTTTAACTGCTGAACCTAAATAAAGAGAAACTCCTTTGTTTTGAAGCTCATCATGAACAAAGGATATTAAATCTTTATCAATGAATGATAAAACTTGAGGGAGTGCCTCAACTAAATTAACTTTAAGTCCTCTTCTTACTAAATTTTCTGTTACCTCTATTCCAATAAAACCTCCACCAACAACTGTTGCCTCTTTTACCCCACTCTCAATCTCTTTTATTATTCTATCAGCATCACCAACTGTTCTTAAAGTAAAAATTTTTTCGCTATCAATTCCTGGAATTTTTGGTTTAATTGGAGATGCACCAGGAGATAAAACAAGATAATCATAACTATCTTCAAAAGTTTCTCCACTTTCTAAATTTTTTACCAAAATTTTCTTTTCTTTTGTGTCAATTTTTATAACTTCATGCCTTACGAATACATCAATATTATATTTTTTCTTCATCTCTTCTGAATTTGTAACAAAAAGATTCTCCCTAGGAACAAGACCACCAATATAATATGGAATACCACAATTTGCATAAGATATGAAATAATCTCTCTCATATATTTTTATTTCTAAATCAATCTTTAATCTTTTTAATCTCGTTGCACATGTTGCTCCACCTGCAACTCCGCCTATTACTATTACTTTCATCATTCTCTCCTTTCATGTGTACTTTTTAAAAATTAAAATACAAATAAATTTTATCAAATTTTTTATTAAACTTGAAAAATATTTTTAATTTTGTTATTAATATAAAAAATGGAATATTTATTAAATAATTTAAGCGCTATTTTAAAAAGAACCTATGAACATCTTTATATAGTTTCTATTTCACTTATCATATCAATGATTTTGGGTATAATTATTGGAATATTAATTTCAAGAGATAAAAAAATTGCATCCATCATATTAAAAATTATAAGCATTCTTTTTACAATTCCTTCACTTTCATTATTTGGTATTCTTATTTCTATTCTCTCACCATTTAAACTTGGAATTGGTAAATTTCCTGCCATAATTGCATTAATAATCTACACACTTCTACCAATAACAAGAAATACCTATACAGCAATTATGAGTATTGATAAAGGTGTAATAGAAAGCGCAAAAGGTATGGGCATGAATAGAGGTGAGATAATAAGAAAAATAATATTTCCACTTTCAATACCTCTTTTAATGGCTGGTATAAGAAATAGTTTTGTTCTTGGCATTGGTGTAGGTACAATCTCCTTTTTAATTGGTGCTGGTGGTCTTGGATATTATATTTTTGAAGGAATAGAAAGAAGTAATAACAATATGATTTTTACAGGAGTTGTAACAATATCTCTTTTAAGCATTTTTATAAATTATTCCTTATATTTTATTGAACATAGTTTAACTCCAAAAGGTGTTAGAAAATGATTGAATTTATTAACTTATCAAAAAAGTTTAAAGAAAAATATGCTGTTAAAAATTTAAATTTAACTTTTAATGATGGTGAAATCTCAGTTTTAATAGGTCCTTCTGGTTGTGGTAAAACAACGACACTCAAGATGATCAATAGATTAATTGAACCAACGGAGGGAAATATAAAAATAAATGGTAAATCTATCTTTGATTTTGATGAAATTTCACTAAGAAGAAGTATGGGTTATGTTATTCAGGAGATTGGTCTTTTTCCACATTATACAATTTACAAAAATATATCAATTGTACCTGAACTTCTTAAATGGGAAAAAGAAAAAATTGATAAAAGAGTTAATGAACTTATGGATTTGATAAATTTACCAAGAACATATTTAAATAGATATCCTAAAGAACTTTCTGGTGGAGAAAAACAGAGAATAGGAGTTGCAAGAGCCCTTGCATCTGACCCTGAAATTCTTTTAATGGACGAACCTTTTGGGGCAATTGATCCAATAAATAGAAAAAGTTTACAGGATTTTTTTGTTGAACTACAAAAAACGCTTAAAAAAACGGTAATTTTTGTTACTCATGACATACTGGAAGCAATAAAAATTGGAGATAGAATTGGGGTTATGAAGGATGGAGAAATGATTCAGTTTGATAAACCTCAAGAAATATTGAAAAGACCCAAAAATAAATTTGTAGAAGAACTTCTTGGAGTTAATAGAAATATTTTAAGATTAACTTTAAGTAAGGTTTTGGATTTTGTAAAAAAGGATTTTAGGATAATAAATAAAGATGAAGTTGAAGAAATTAAAAATTTTAATAATTTTTTATATATTATAAAAAATGAAAATAATTATGATGGCTTTATCTTAAAAAAAGATTTTGAAAAAGGGAGAGAGTGTATTAGAGAAATTGTGTTTATTAATGAAAATGAAAATCTTCTTGATACTATAATTCTTCTCTTATCAAAAGGAGAGAAGATTGCAGTGATTAAATGTATTGAAAGAGGAATTATGGGTTATGTTGAACTAAATGATCTGATTAAGGTTTTTGAAAAAGAGGAATATGAACTATCTAATTAATAATTTCAGTGATATTTTAAGTTTAACTTTTACTCATATTTTGGTAACTTTATTATCAACATTACCTGCCATTATATTTGGAGTAATACTTGGCATTATCTTTTCAAGGAAAAAATTCATTAGTTTAGGAAGATTTTTTCTTAATATTTTTGGAATATTACAATCAATTCCAAGCATTGCTTTTATAGCAATTATATTTATGTATACTGGAATAGGAATTAAAACTGTTATAATTTCACTTTTTGTTTATTCAATCGTTCCTGTAATTTATAATACAACTTCTTCACTTCTTCTTGTTCCTGATGAAGTAATTGAGGCTTCAGAAGGTATGGGTTTAAATAGATCTCAAATACTTTTTAAAATAGAATTGCCAATATCAATTAGAGGAATCCTTTCAGGTATAAGAACCTCATTTACAATAAATATTGCAACTGCAACTGTTGCAACTGTTATAGGTGTTGATACTCTTGGAAAAATCATTTTGATTGGTTTAAGGGTAAGAAGATTGGATATGCTATGGGTTGGAGGAATTATTGTAGCAATTCTTGCAATTTTTGTTGATTTAATTTTTGAAAAAATTGAAAATTTATCCCTTAAATGGGCTTAATAATCCGTTATAATTTTTTTAATTTATATAATATTTTAAAAGGAGGAAACATGAGAAAGTTTTTTTTGGTAAATATGAAAAAGGTATTTCTTTTTCTAATAATTATTTCAATTTTAAGCATTAGTTTTTATGGTTGTAGTAAAAAAGTTGAAAAGAAAAGTATAACACTTGGAGCAAAGGCATTCACTGAGGGTTATATCTTAGGTCACCTTGCTTCTATTCTTTTAAGTAATGATGGATTTGAGGTTAAAGAAAATTTTGGTATGCAGACATTTGTTATTAGAGAAGCACTTCTAAGCAAGCAGATTGATGCTTATTTTGAATATAGTGGTACTGCATGGTCTGCTTTTTTTAAAAAAGATTATCTTATTAGAGATGCAGCAAAACTTTTTAATGAAGTAAAAAAAGAAGATGAAAAAAATGGTATTTCATGGATAGATAGAATTGATTTTAATGATACTTATGCACTTAGTATAAGAGAAGAGGATAAAGAAAAGTTTGGAACTAATCTATCCTCACTTGCTTCTTATGTAAATAAAAATCCTGGAAAGGTTAAATTTGCAATCGATCATGAGTTTTATGAAAGGGCTGATGGTTTTGATGCTTTAGCAAAATTTTATGGAATGAATTACTCAAAAAATGATATTGTAACAATGGATATTGGTTTAACATATCCTGCTATTGTTGATAAGACAAAAGGAATTGATGTTGCAATGGTTTTTTCAACTGATGGGCAACTTAAAAAGTATAATCTTTTTGTTCTTGAAGATGATAAAAACTTTTTTCCTATATATAATCCAGGGCTTTCAATAAGAAAAGAGGTTTTAGAAAAATATCCTGAAATAGAAAAAATTCTTGAACCACTTACAAAAGTTTTAACTACAGATGATATAACTAATTTAAATTATCAGGTTGATGTTCTTGGCAAGGATGAAAGAGAAGTTGCTTTAGAATATCTCAAATCAAAGGGTCTTATTAAATAAATGTTAATATGGTGTCTGACACCATATTAACATAAAACTTGGTAGCGCCAAGGGGAATCGAACCCCTATCTGAGGATTGAGAGCCCTCCGAACTAACCATTGTTCTATGGCGCCACAATAGATATTATACCAACATTATATTTCTAATCAATCTGTTAATACCCATACTACCGAACAAAGTAGACAGTCTCAACTGTTCGCTATGATTTAACAATCAAAAGTTCATCCCATCTTGTTGTGTAATTTTTTGATCTCTTTAGTTGTCTCATTTTAAAAGGTTTTGTGGTTCCATTTATTCCAGGGAAAATGGTTTCTCTTCCAAGTTTTTTATTAATTATATCAATGGTTTTCATTAGATTTTCTTCTTTACTTCCCTTATAACTACTCAAAAAAAATGATAATTGTTGCTCGTTTTCATCAATAATTCCAGAAATTATAACTCCTGCTTTTTTATATAAAAGTCCTTTTTTATATATTTTTCTTAATTCTTCAATCCCCTTTTCAATTAATTCAGAAGTATTTGCAGTTGGCTTATCAAGATATATAGTCGACATTTTGTAATATTTTTCTTCCTCTTTAAATGGATTAGACATAATAAAAACAGAAAGAATTTTGGCAAGTGATTTTTGCTTCCTTAATTTTTCTGTTGAAATAGTAATAAAAGTTGCAATTGATTCTTTTAAATCTTTAAAATCAGTTAAATCTTTGCCAAATGACCTTGAGGTTAAAATTGATTTTTTGGGTTTTTCAAAAAATTCCATTTCAATGCAGGGTGTTCCATTAAGTTCAAGATAAATCCTTAAACCAGGAGTTTTCAAATGCTTTTTCACCCAATCAAATGGCAAATATTTATAATCATATGCTGTAAAAACTTCATTTTTCTTTAAAAATTCCTCAAATCTTCTTCCAACTCCCCAGATATCTCTTATCTCAATTTTTTTCAAAATCTCATCAACATCGCTTCTTCCAATTATATTAAAGGTTCCTTTTAACTCTTTTCTTTTTTTGGCAATTTTTGTAGCAATTTTTGATAATGATTTTGTTTCACCAACTCCAATAGATATTGGAATTCCAGTCCATTTTAAAACCTTTTCTCTTATTTTTTTTATATATTCATCAATATTATGATAAGTAAAATAATCAAAAGATAGAAATGCCTCATCAATTGAATATATTTCAATATCAGGGCACATTGATTCTAAAATTTCCATGACTCTTTTTGACATATCACCATAAAGTGTAAAATTTGATGATAAAACTTCGATTTTATATTTTTTAACATAATCTTCATATTGAAAAATCGGTGCTCCCATAGGAATTCCCAGCTCTTTAACTTCATTTGACCTTGATATTATACATCCATCATTATTTGAAAGAACAACGACAGGCCTATCTTTGAGTTTTGGATTAAAAACTCTTTCACATGATACATAAAAATTATCACAATCAACAAGTGCAAATACTCTTTTTTTCATGTCTTATTTAAGATAGGTTTTAATATCTTGTATATTTGTTTCATTTTTAGTTATAGTAGTTTAAAAAGCATGGGTGGAAAAAAATTATATAATGGTATGGATGACATAGGTGACTACTCCCCAGATTTCACACTCCATTCCTTCTTTAATTTCAATTGGATTAAAATCTGAATTTTCAGGAAAAAGAAACAATTTCCCATTCTTTTTTCTTATTCTTTTTAAGACAAATTCACCATCAACATTTGCTATTACTATTTTTCCTTCAACTGGTTCAAGGGATTTATCCACTACAAGAATATCACCATCTTTTATTCCTGCATTTATCATAGAATTACCTGATACCCTTACAAAAAATGTTGCTTGTGGGTGTTTGACTATTAAATCATTCAGGTCAAGTGTCTTATCAATGAAATCATCTGCAGGAGAAGGAAATCCAGCAGATACCTTACTTGAATATAAAGGCAACTTAAGTTTTTTCTTTTTGCTTCCCATAATTTAATTATAATACTTAAACTTACCGAACAAAGTAGACAGTCTCACCTGTTCGGTAAGTTGTTGAGATTTTTAAAATTTTATGGTAATTTTGACTTATGGCAAATAAAAGAATAATAGTTGAAAATGGAATTTACCATATAATTCAAAAAGGTGTTGAAGATAGAAACATATTTTTAGATGATGAAGATTATAAATTTTATCTTAAAGAGTTGAAAGAGGGCCTAAGTCTATACCAAATTTCTTTATTGTCTTATGCTTTGTTAAAAAATCATTTTCATCTTTTAATAAAAATAAAAGATAAAAGTCTATCCTACTTTATGCATAAAATTAATAACAATTATGCTCACTATTTTAATGATAAATATTTTAGAAGAGGACATCTTTTTGCAAGTAGATATAAAAGTATTTTAGTAAAAGATGATAAATATTTTCTATCATTGATAAAATATATAAATTTGAATCCTTTTACCTTTAAAAATAGCGATAATTTTAAATATGAGTGGTGTAGTTATAATGAAATTATTAATAATAAATCTAAATTAATTAATTTAGATGAACTTAAAAACTTGCTTTATATAAATTATGAAGATTTAATTGAATACATTAAGGATAAAAGTAAAAGAGAAGATTTTAATAATATTTCAAATTTAAATAAATTAGAGTTTGATGAAGAGGAAATTAAAAGAAAAATTATTAAAATAAAAGAAAATTTGGATGAGAACTCAACAAAAAATTTTTATTCTGCTTTAATCTATTTTTTACATAATAAGGGTATATCATTTAGAAAAATTTCTTCAATTTTAAACTTATCAAATTCTTATGTTTATGAAATTTATAAAAAAAGTGAGGTTATGGTTTTAAAAGATAGAAATTTTATCAATTGGATAAATAGGATAGAAAAAATATTAGTGGAAAATACCGAACAAAGTAGACAGTCTCAATTGTTCGGTATTGACGAGTAAGTTATAATGCTATAAAATAAAAATAGGTTAGGTGTCAGGGAAAAGGGTGAGAAACCCTTGCTGCCCCGCAACTGTGATTGGGTAAACTTTCTTCCTTTAAGTCACTGGGAAACTGGGAAGATTTAAAGGTTAAAAGCGCCCATAAGCCAGGAGACCTGCCTTACCAAAAAATACCTTCCGCCTTCGCGGGAAGGAAAGGAGGAATAGATGAAAAAATATTTAATCTTACCCTTTAAAAAATCACTAATTTTATTTTTAATTTTACTTTTTATTTTTACACTTTTCCTAAAGCCAAAAATTACAAATGGTTGGGAAATTAAATTTTTCTACAATTTAGGAGAAAATGAGTTTGTCATTAATGGTAGAAAGGTTTCTTTTTCAAGTGAACCTTTAATAGTAAATGGAAGAGTTACTTTCCCTTTAAGAGATATTACAAATATTTTAGATATTGAAATAAAATGGAATAAAGAAGAAAAAGGTATAGAGTTATTTTCTAATAAAAACAAAATTAAGTTATTAATTGGAAAGGATTTTTACTATTATGATAATGAAAAAAAACCTATTTTAATTAAGCCATTTATTTATAAAAATCTAACATACATTGGGATTAGAGATTTTACTGATATTCTAAATCTAAAAATAAAGTGGGATGAGATTAATAAATCGATTCTTATTTCAGGTAATATTTATCCTGTAACAAGAATCAAAGATGACCTTGGAAGTGAAATAACTTTTTATGAAAAGCCAAAAAGGATCATATCTCTTGCACCATCAAATACAGAGATACTTTTTTCTCTTGGATTAAATAAAGAGATAATTGGAGTTACTGAGTATTGCGATTATCCAGATGATGCTAAAAAGAAAGAGAAAATAGGTGGTTTTTCGAATCCAAATCTTGAAAAGATATATACTTTAAAACCAGATTTTGTTTTTGGAATAAGAGGTAATCCAAAGGATACATTAATTAATTTAAAGAAACTTAATATTAATGTTCTTGCATTTGACCCTAAAAATGTTGATGAACTTTTTGATTTGATATTAAAAATTGGAAAATTAGTAGATAAAAGGGAAGAAGCCAATAATTTAGTAAGTGGAATGAAAGAAAAGAAAGATTTAATTATAAAAAAATCTGAAAGCCTCAAAAAGAAGAAGGTTTATCTTGAAATATGGAATAATCCATATATGTCTGTTGGAGAAAATACATATTTAAATAATTTGATTGAAGAGGTTGGGGGAATAAACATTGCTAAAAAAGCAAAAGGTGACTGGCCAATTCTTTCACAGGAATCCATAATAACAGAAAATCCTGAAGTGATAATTATTGCATATATGGGACAGAATATTGAGGAGATATTAAATAGGCCCGGATGGGAAAATATTGATGCTGTTAAAAACAAGAGAATATACTATATTAATCCAGATTTAATTTTTAGATTGGGGCCAAGAATAATTGATGGTATGGAGGAACTATTCAATTTGATTCATAAAGATGAACTTCTTAATAATAAAAAAGGCTTATCGATAGATTATAATAAATCATTGTTTTATACCAATTTCATTAATCTTGAAAGAAAAATTCATATTAAAGATATTAAATGAATAGAAAAATTTTTATTCTTATTCTTCTTATAGCACTTATTTTTGTATTTCTACTTTCGATGTCCTTTGGTTCAAAAAAATATTCTTTTTATAATATTATTAAATTTTTGATTAATCCAAAAGAAGGAGATGAACTTCTTTTAAAAATAAGGTTTCCAAGGGTGATATCCTCTTTTTTGGTTGGGGCATCTCTTTCAATAGCAGGACTTCTTTCACAAACACTTTTTTTAAATCCACTTGCTGACCCTTTTTTATTTGGAATATCATCTGGTGCAAACTTTTTTGTAACAATTTCTCTATTTTTTGGATGGGATTTAATTTTTAAATTTTCTTTATCATTTTTCTCTTTTTTAGGGGCACTTTTTGCAACTTTTATCATTCTCTTAATCAGTCGGGTTAAAGGGAAAATTACCCCCTTAAATTTGTTACTTGCAGGAATTGCCTTAAGTTATCTTTTTTCTTCAATATCATCATTTCTAACAATATGGGGAAGAGATGTTCTAAATAGAAGTGTTTTCTGGACCCTCTCTGGTTTTTCAACTGTAAATATAGAAAAAATAAATATATTATTAATAATTTTGATACCCTCTATAATTTTTTCTCTTTTACTCAATGTTCAATTTGATGCTTTTTCTCTTGGTGAGGATGAGGCAATATCCTTAGGGGTTAATGTAAAATTAATAAAATTTGTACTCTTATTTCTTATTGCGCTTCTTACAGGAATAAGTGTTTATGTATCTGGAATAATTGGGTTTATAGGGCTTATGGTTCCAAATTTATTAAGAAGCCTTTTTGGATTGAATCATTTAAAACTTATACCATTATCAATTATTCTGGGTGGACTACTTTTAATGACATCTGATTTAATTGGTAGATTCATCTTATTTCCCACAGAAATACCTGTATCAATAATAACTTCTTTTTTAGGTGCACCTTTTTTCCTTTATCTACTTTTCAAGAAAAGGAGTTTCTAAAAAAAATGAATTATTTAGAAGTTAAAGATATATATTTTTCATATAAAGATAAAGAAATATTAAAAAATATAAATATGACTATAAATAAGGGAGAAAGTATAACAATTTTTGGGCCAAATGGAAGCGGAAAAACAACTCTTATAAAAATAATTTTATCCATATTAAAACCTTTAAAAGGTGAAGTGTTTTTTAAAGGGGAAAATATTTTAAATTTTGATGAGAGAAGAAGAGCAAAAATATTTTCTTATGTCCCTCAGAAAGTGACCTCCTTTTTCCCTATGTCAACTTTTGATTATCTTATTCTTGGAAGAACTCCTTACATAAATGGTTTTATAAAAAAGGATGATAGAGAATTAGTTTCATGTTGGATTGAAAAATTTAATATTGGTCATCTTAAAGATTTAAATTTTCAATTCCTTTCAGAAGGTGAAAAGCAGTTAATAACTTTAATAAGAACATTTATTCAGGAAAGCGAAATTATTATTCTTGATGAACCTTTAACACATCTTGATTTAAAATATAGAATGAAGATTCTTGAACTATTAAAAAAAATTAAACTTTCTGGGAAAACAATTATTTCTATCTTTCATGATTTAGAATCGATAAAATATATATCAGATAGAGTGATTCTATTAAAAAATGGAGAAATTTTAAAAATTGGAAAAGTTTATGATATTATAACACAAGAAAATTTAACAAATCTTTTTGAAGAGAATTTCCTTTATTCTTAACTACCGAACAAGGTAGACTGTCTACTTTGTTCGGTGATGATTGAGTGGTATAATTAAAAAAATCCCGATTGAGGAGGTGGAGTGTGATTAATATTTGTATCATAGGAGCAGGAAATGGTGGTCAAGCTCTTGCAGCATATTTTGCCATGAAAGGCTTTGATACATCTCTTTTTAACAGAAGTAGATGGAGAATTGAGCCTATTATTGAAAATAGAAGAATAAAACTTGAGGGAGAGGTAAAGGGAGTATTTGAGGTTTCTTTTGCAACTACTAATTTAGAAGAGGCAATTAAGAGTAGAAAATTACTTATGGTTGTTGTTCCAGCGTTTGCACATAAAGAAGTTGCTGAGAGGATGGCTCCTTTTGTTGAAGATGGTCAGATAATTTTATTAAATCCAGGAAGAACAGGCGGTGCACTTGAGTTTAAAAATGTATTTAAGAGTAAAGGAGTGAAAAAAGATGTAATCATAGCAGAAGCACAAACATTTGTTTTTGCATCACGTATGTCAAACCCAGGTGTAGTTAAGATATTAAGAATTAAAAATGCAGTACCAATTGCAGCATTACCAAGTAAAAGAAACAGTGAACTTAAAGAGGTTATGAATCAGGTTATGCCTGAATTTGAAGTTGTAGATAATATAATATATACAAGTTTCAATAATATTGGTGCAGTATTTCATCCTGCTACATTACTCTTAAATGCAGCAAGAATAGAATCAACAGCAGGTAAATTTGAATTTTATCTTGAAGGAATTTCAAATTCTGTTGCAAAAGTTCTTGAAAAAATTGATGAAGAAAGATGCAATGTTATGAGAGTTTTTGGTGTTGAACCTTTGACATCTGTTAACTGGTTAAAATATGCTTATGATGTGGTTGGAAAAAATCTCTATGAAGCAATTCATAATAATAGTGGTTATCAGGGAATTCTTGCACCACCAAGTATTGATAATAGGTATATAACTGAGGATGTCCCAATGAGTTTAGTCCCTATTTCATCGTTTGGAAAAGAATTCGGAATTTCAACTCCAATAATAAATTCAATTATTCATTTAGCAAATATTATGATGGAAGAGGACTATTTCAAAAGTGGAAGAACCGTCGAATCTCTTGGTCTTAAAGGCAAAAAAGTAGAAGAAATAATTAAACTTTTGGAGGAGGGTGATGAATAAAAAGATAATTGGAGCTTCAATTGGAAATGATATACATGTAGCTGGTCTATTAAATTTTTTAAATCTTACTAAAAAGGCTGGATTTGAAATTATATATCTTGGAGGTGCTGTTCCAATTGAAAAACTTATTGGTGCTATTATTGAAGTTAATCCCAGTTTAGTTGCAATAAGTTATAGACTTGGTGAAGAGCCATTAAAAAATCTTTTAGATGAACTTACTGATAAATTAAATAAACTCAAAAGAAAAGATATAAAATTTGTCTTTGGTGGAACAATTGAGACTGGAAAAGTTGCAAAAGAGTATGGAATCTTTATGAAAGTTTTTGATGGAAGTGAGGAGATAGAGGAGGTACTAAATTTTATAAAGGGAAGAAGTGAAAAATTAGAAGAAAGTGAATTTCCTCAAAATTTACCTGACAGAGTAAAATTTAAAGAACCATATGCTTTAATAAGGCACCACATAGGGCTTCAAACAATGGAAGAAACAATTGAAGAAGTTAAAAAATTATCAGAAAGTAAACTTCTTGACATCATTTCAATTGCACCCGATCAGAACTGTCAGAGTTTCTTTTTTGAAAGAGAAAAAATGGATGAGAAATTATCTGGTGCAGGTGGTGCTCCAATAAGAAGTGAGGAAGATTTTAAGAAGCTTTACGAAGCATCAAGAGGTGGAAACTATCCACTGATGAGATGTTACTCTGGCACAAGAAACATAGTTAAGTTTTCAAAAGTTCTTAAAGAGACTTTAAATAATGCGTGGGCCGCAATTCCAATTTTCTGGTATTCAGATTTGGATAGAAGAAGTGATAGGGAACTTTTGTCTGCTATTAAAGAGAATATGGAGGGAATAAAATGGAATGGAGAAAATGGAATACCTGTTGAGGTAAATGATTCACATCAATGGGAACTTAGAAATGCTCATGATACTCTTGCGGTTGCTGACTCTTACCTTGTTGCTTACATTGCAAAGAAACTTGGAGTAAAACATTATATACAACAATATATGTTAAATTCCCCTCCAAATCTCTCACCTAAAATGGATATTGCAAAAAGTTTAGCAAGAAAAGAGTTAGTTGAAAGTTTAGAAGACGAAAATTTTAAAATTTATAGAATGATAAGAACTGGGCTTCTTTCTTATCCATCAGATCCATATCAAGCAATGGGACAACTTGTTTCTTCTATGTTTTATGGCTCTTACTTAAAACCTCATATAATCCATGTTGTAAGTTATACTGAGGCGATCAAAAGGGCAACAAGTAAGGAAATTATTGAGAGTGTGAAAATGGTAAAAAAAGGTTATCTTCTTGCTGAAATGGGTCTACCTGATTTTATTCAGGATAAAGAAATTAAAAGTAGAGTAGATGAATTGAAAGATGAAGCACTTTACTTAATTGAAAAGATAAAAGAATTGGGAAAAGGGAAAGAAGAGCCACT
The DNA here is from genome assembly GCA_039793425.1 of Caldisericota bacterium. GTDB lineage: Bacteria > Caldisericota > Caldisericia > B22-G15 > B22-G15 > JAAYUH01. Next base: position 401 of record JBAMLT010000002.1, on the reverse strand, counting down.
GCTTGATCCAGAAACACTTTATAACAGTGTAAAATTTGGAATTTTTGATGCTCCAGGTCTATTCTCTTTTTCTGTTGCAAAGGGGGAAATTAGGTGCGAGGTAATAAATGGAGCAAACTATGCTGTTGATGAAAGTGGGAAAATTTTAAAGGAGAAAGATAGATTAAAGAAATTAGGTTTTTAAAAAGTTTAAATAATTATTTTTTTAAATAAAGGAGCCATATAGTGAAAATAAATAAAATTGGAGTTGTTCATGATAAAGTTTTGGATAAAAATAAAAAATTAATGGTTGATGCAGTTTTTAACTCAATAAGTAAAAAATATGATGTTTTAAAAATTCCTTTTGATGAAAATTTTTTTGAAAACATTAAAAAGGTGGATTTTGTTTTTAATTTAGCAAC
>JBAMLT010000001.1:0-14916 GCA_039793425.1 Caldisericota bacterium | reverse complement strand
CGATTGATTTTATTTTTGCATGAGCATGAGGACTTGTTAAAATTCTTGCATGAAGGAGATTTGGGAAATTTATATCATCTGTAAAGATAGCCTTTCCTGAAACTTTTAAAATAGCATCAACTCTATTTATGTCCTCTCCTATAAATGAAGAATCATACATAATATCCTCCAATTTAAATTATTAAAATAATTATAAAATTAAAACTATTAAAATGAAAGATGTAAATTTTTTATATTTTATTAAAAATGACAATACCTTGTTTTATTGATGCTTCAACTTCTCCATCATCTTTTGCTTCGTGAAGAAGATTTAATATAGAACTTTTTATTAGATATGAAACTACAATTGACTCAATTTTTAAATTCAAATTTCTCATTATCTCATCTATAGATTTTGGTTCTTTTATAATTTTAAAAACCTTTTCTTTTATTTCAATCAATCTTTTTATATTATAATCAATAACTTTTAAAGCATCATCTTTATTCATTAGTTCCCCATGAGAAGGAATTATATAATTAAAATCAAGAGTTTTTATATAATTCATTTTTCCTAAGAAATTTTTGTAAGAATAAAAATATGGAACAATATATTTATTGCAAATTTCAACAGAAAAAAAAGTATCTGATGAAAAAATAATATCATCTAATTTTATTCCAATCATTCCAATAGAGTGTCCTGAAAGTTCAAGAATCTTTATATTTTCTAAATTTAAATTTTCAATAAAATCATCAATTTTAACACTCTCACCAAGCATCCATTTATTTAAAAATTCTTTTGGAGGTTTTCCACCATTAGATAAATAAATTGGTTCAAGAAATGGATTTTCCAGAAAAATTTTTTCTTCTTTACTTGAATATGTTTTCAATTCAAATGAATTTTTTAAAAAATTACCACCACCCATATGGTCAGCATGGTGATGAGAAAAAATTAATCCCTTAATGTTGAATCTATTTTCTTCAATTATTCTTTTTACTTTTTTACTCTTATCCTTATCAATTGGAGAGTCAAAAAGATAAAAAAAAGAACCTGCCTCAAAAAAAGGCAGGTTTGTTGAATCTTTAAAATAAAAAATACCCTCTCTTATCTTAATTAATTCCAAAAAAACCTCTAACTATATTTTCTTTACTTCCTCTTTTGCCTCTTCTATCTTTTTTTCTTCTTTTCTCTTTAAAATCTCTTCGTATCTTTTTCTCTTCTCAAGTGCTTCCTCATTCAATCTTTTCTTCTTCTCTTCATTAACTTTCTTTACATAATCTTTATATTTTTCAAAAGTTTTCTCTTTATCCCATACATCTTTAAAAATTTCACCAACTTTCTTTGAATATTCATCAAGATTTTTCATTAATTTTTCGTCTTTTACAAGTAAATCTGCGTCAAGGTCCGTTATCTCAGGTTTAGTTTTTCTATAGATGTATCTAAAGACTTTTGGTTGGTCAATAATTTCACAGGGCATAAGAAGATTTTTATTGAATGGTTGGAATTTTCTTATTGTTGTAAATAATGGTGATTTTAAAATTTCAATTAGTGGTTTATCTTTAACATTTCCACCAGAAAAATGTAAGAATATGCATGGTTCAACTTCACCTTTATGATTAATATGAATATATCTTCTTCCACCTGCAATACATCCAGTTACAAATGGAGCATCATTCCAGAAATCCATTGGCCAGATAGGCTTGTTTTCTCTTGCCCATCTAACGAATTCACCTAATTTTTTTCTCTGTTCAGGAGTAGCCATAAGTTCTGTAGCAGGTTCTCTTCCAACTGGCATATAAAGGAAATACCATCCCCAGAATGCTCCTTTTTCAATCAACATATCAAGAAATTTTTCACTTGTAACAGCATCGGCATTCAATTTTGTATATGTGGTTGAATAACCAAAAACAATTTTGTTTCTTTTAAGTAAATCCATTGTGTTCATCAATTTTTGAAAAACGCCCTTTCCTCTTCTTTCATCTGTTTCTTTTTCAAAACCTTCAATACTTAAAACTGGCATAACATTACCAACTTCTTTTATCTTTTTAACCATCTCTTCATCAATTAAAGTTCCATTTGTAAAAACTTGAAAAGCACAATCTGAATGTCTCTTGTAAATTTCAAACATATCTTCTCTTATGAATGGTTCACCACCAAGAATTGTGTAAAGATAGGTTCCAAGTTCCTTTCCTTGTGCTATTATTGAATCAATTACATCAAGTGGTAAATCATCTTTTTTTGTGTACTCACCTGCATAACAACCAATACATCTTAAGTTGCATCTCATAGTAGGACTTATTAAAATTGTAAATAGACCAGGTACACCAAATTTTTTCTCTGCTTCATTATTCTTTTGAACTCCTATTAGAAGAGTGTTTACAAAAAAGTTATAACCAAGAGTCGTTAACATTTTAGTATCAATATTTTTAAAAACAGATGTTATTAAATCCCAGTAAGCACCATTATGAAGATTCTTCCTTGCTGATTCAATCTGATCTCTGTAAGTTTTATTCGGAGTTATCATTTTCATAAAGTTAAGAATCTTATCTATATTTTTATCAGGGTCTTTTTGAGCATAAACAAGGGTTCTTTTAACTAAAAAACCTGCAACTGCTGTTTTAACACTCATTTTTCACACCTCCATTAACACAACAAATTAACATTTTCACAATCTCATCCCTTTCATTTTTATCCAAAGAAATTAAATTGTACTTTATATCTTCCCATTTATTATGGTATAGTTTAAAAGCATCAACATATTTTGCTAGAAGATAAAAAAGGTATGATGTAAAACCTAAAAATAAAATTCCAGAAGAAGATGATAAAATAAGAAATTCTTTTAAGGTTTCAAATTCTTTTATGTTTGAGAAAAAGGTAACAAGAATTAAAAATCCAAGCACAATGAATAAAAGTGGTTTTAATGTTTTCTTTGATAGAATAGTGAGTTTTTCGCTTATAAATATATCAAGTTTTCCATTTTCTTTTGCTTCATTAAATTCATTTATGAATTTTTTTATCTCAGAAATATTTTCTTTTTTTGTAAAAAGTTTTTTTCCTTCTTTTGATAAAGAATAAAGATATTTTGGTCTTCCCTTTCCTTCCTCTTTTTCGAATTTGATATTTAAAATACCTCTCTCTTTAAGATTTCTCAAATGTTCATAGGCAGTTATTAAATTTATTCCAAGTTCTTTTGATAAAATACAGGGAGTTATGTATTTATTATCTTTAAAATAATCCTTTAAAAAATTAATTAAATATTTCTGCCTTTCAGATAATTTAACATCTAAATTTTTCATAGTATATCTATTTTATTAGTTTTTTTTATTTTTGTCAAGTTTTCTTCATTAAATAAAATGTAAAATGAATATAAAGCAGAAAGATAACTAACATAACCTAATCCAGAGATTACTCCTTTCACACCTTTTGCTGTTATTAAATTCTGTCTAAAATCCTCTCTTGAAAAAAGGTTGGTTATATGAACTTCAATTACTGGAGTTTTTATACTTTTAATAGCATCAAGAATAGAGAGGCTTGTGTGAGAATAACCTCCTGGGTTTATGATTATTCCATCATAATCTTCACCATTTTGGATTTTGTCAATTATTTCACCCTCATGATTTGATTGAAAAAAACTAATCTCAAAATTAAATTTTTTTGCCTCTTCTTTTAATCTGTCTTCTATAAATTTTAAACTCCTTTCACCATATAAATCTCTTTCTCTTTTTCCTAAAAGATTTAAATTTGGTCCATTAATAACTAAAATTTTTTTCATAACTCCTCCAAAATATGATTAAATTCTTTTAAATATTTTAGGTAAATTTCAATTTCAAAATCATTAAGTATTTTAAGATTACCCAAATCAATAGGAACAATTAAATTTAATTTTTTATTTTTTGATTTTTTATCAAGTAGAAGGGCATTGTAAAAATCAAAATCTTTAAAACCTTTTATTTTTAAAAATTTTTTGTAATTGAATCCCAATTTTTTATAAACATTTAAAATTCTATTAAAAATGCACTCTTTAATTAACTTTTCCCTTAAAGATACAAATGAGGAAAAAACTATTCCAAAAGAAACTGCTTCTCCATGAGAAATTTTTCCGTAACCAAAAAGAGTTTCTAACATATGTCCTGTGGTATGTCCAAAATTAAGAAAAATTCTTTTGTTTTCTCTTTCAAAGAGGTCTTCTTTAATCCAAAAATTTTTTTCTTCAATTGAAGGTAAAATTAAATTTATTATTTCAAAAAAATCTAAACTTTCTTTTTCTTCCAAAAAATTAAAAATTCCATTATTCCTTAAAATTGAATATTTAAAAATCTCTCCTAATCCTGATTGAATCTCTTTTCTATTTAATGTAAAAAGAAAAGAAGGATCAATTATAATCTCTTCTGGAAGGTAAATTGTACCAACGAGGTTCTTACCACTTTTTAAATTAACACCATTTTTCCCTCCAATGCTACTATCAATTTGAGAGATAAGAGTTGTTGGAATTAAATAAAATTTTATTCCTCTCATATATGTTGATGCAACAAAACCTCCTAAATCTCCGACAACACCTCCGCCAATTACATAAAGAGAGTTATTTTTCTCGAATTTTAATTCAGTTAAAAAGTTTATTATTTTAAAATATTCATTTAAAGTTTTAGATTTTTCTCCTTTTTCAATTAGATAAAAATTTTTCAATTTAAATCTATCTTTATAGATTTCAAAAACCATCTCATCTAAAATTGAAAATAAAAAATAATTTTTTTTAAATTCAAAAGATTTCCCAAATTCAACGAAAATTTTTTGAGGTTCATTTATTTCAATTTTTTTAAACAAAGAAAATAAATCTGAAATAACTAAATTCTCTTCTCTATCACTTCTAACCTTAATTGGAATTTCATTATAGATTTTTTCTCTTTTCTTGTATAATTTTACAAAATCATAAAAATTACCTGAAAGTGGTCTTGTGTTTTCATTCTTTATTCTTTCATAAAAAATTTTAAGATCACCTTTTAGTAAAATTGGAATAGATTTTTTTAAAACATAATCTCTTGATTCTTTATCTAAAATTGCACCACCACCAAGAGAAAGGATTAAATCTTCGTCTTTATCTAAAAACTCTTTTAATAAATTTTTTTCTATCTCTCTAAATTTTTTTTCACCTAATAAATGAAAAATTTCATTAATAACTTTATTTTCTCTTCTCTCAATTTCTTCATCTAAATCGAAATGAGGAATACCTAATTTATTGGATAAAATTTTTCCTAATTTTGTTTTTCCTGAACCCATAAAACCTGTAAGTGTTATTTTTGCCAAAATCTCCTCCTTACCTCAAGATAATTTTCTAAATTACTCTTTAAATCATAAATTGTATCACCACCAAACTTTTTCTTTAATTCGCTTGCTAAAACAATTGAAACTCTTGCTGCTGCTATAAGTGTTATTGCAGGAACAACAACAATATCTGATCTTACGTAACATGACTCTCTTTCAACCCAATTTGAAAAATCAACTGAACTCAACTTTTTTAACATTGTTGGAATTGGTTTTGCATAAAATTTTATAACAATATCCTCTCCATTTGAAACCCCTCCTTCTATTCCACCTGCACTATTCTTTTTTCTTTTCAATTTACCACCATAAATATAAAATTCATCATGAACTTCACTTCCACGCTTTTTTGAAGATAAAATTCCATCTCCAATTTCAAAACCTTTTACTGATGGAATTGATATAACGCTCTGAGCAATTAATCCATCAAGATTATCTTTATAATCATTATAATCTCCAACACCAACAGGAAAATTTTTAACAACAATAATTCCACTTCCACCAAGAGTATCTCCATCTTTTTTTGCTTCATCAATTAACTTTTTTATTCTCTCTTCTATTTCTAGATATGGAACAAACAAGTGAGATGATAAAATTTTTGGAAAAAATTCCTCAATATTTTCAATTATCTCTTTTGTTTGAATTTTAATTCCACCAATTGAAGAAACCAAAAAATAAATTTTAATTCCTAACTCATTTAGTAAAAGTTCACAAATTGATCCAGCAATTAAATCTAAAACTGTTAATCTACCACTTCTTCTCTCAGATGGTAAATAAAAATTTTCAAAATCAAACTTTACACTTCCTGCATAATCAACATGTCCTGGTCTTGGAATTTGAGTATACCTTTTTGTTTTGTTGATTTTATAATCTAAAGAAAAAACTCTAAATCCAATTGGTGCGCCTGTGGTTAAATCGATTTCATCTAATCCACCAAAAAATTCAAACTCATCCTCTTCAATTTTCATTCTTTCGCTTCTTCCATAACCCTCTCTTCTTAATCTCAACTTTTCTTTAATAAATTCTCTATTGATTTTTAATTTAGATGGTATTCCAGATAAAATTCCAACAATATACTCTCCATGGGATTCTCCAGATGTTTTAAATTCAATCATACTCTCCTCCATTAAACCAAAGTCTTATATTTTCAAGACATTGAATATAAAGCATTGTATAACCATTTTTTACTTTTGCGCCCTTTTCTTTTGCAATTTTAAGTAGTTTTGTCAATTTTGGATTATAAATTAAATCATAAACAATCATGTCTTTATCAATGAACTTTTCATCTACTAGACATTCTTCATCTTTTAAACCAACAGTTGTTGTATTTACTAAAATTTTAATTTTCTCATTTATAAAATAAACTTCATCAAGTCTTATTGGTAAAATAAAGTCTTTAAAAATTTCCTTTAAATTTATTGCCTTCTCATAGGTTCTATTTGCAACAAATGTTTTTTTAACTCCAATATTTTTTAAAGCATAAATTATAGATTTTGAAGCACCTCCTGCTCCTAAAACAACTGCAAGGGTAGATTCAATTTCTTTTTTATATGGATATAAACTTTTTAAAAAACCAAAATAATCAGTATTAAAACCATAAAGGGTGTAATCTTCAACCTTTACACAATTTACAGAATTGATTTTTTTAGAGATTTCATCTAATTTTAAATTAAATTTTAAAATCTCCTCTTTTAAAGGTTGAGTTAAATTAAATCCCTTAATATCTTTATCTTTCATTAACTCTTCTAATCTTTCTTTTAAATTTTCCTTTTTTGTTTCATAAAGAGTATATTCTGCTTCAACATTTAAAATCTTAAAAAACCTATTGTAAAGATAAGGAGAAAACGAATGAGATAATGGGTATCCTAAAAGATAAAATTTATGCATCTCTTATCCTTTCTAAAAGTTCAAAAAATTCTGGAAAAGAAATTTTTATTGACTCAACCTCTTCTAAAAATACTCCCTTTTGTGAAATCAATCCAAAAACAATAAAAGAGAGAGCAATTCTGTGATCAAAGAAAGTTTTAACAAATCCTTTTTTATTAAAATCTTTCCCTTTTCTCACAAAAAACCCATCTGAAAACTCCTCAACCTCTACATTTAAATTTCTTAAATTTTCAACTAAAACTTTTATTCTATCACTCTCTTTGACCCTCAACTCCTCTGCACCATTAACTTTTACTCCTTCATCAAGAAAAGCACCAATTGCTCCTAAAAGAGGCAATTCATCAATCATTAAAGGTGCTTCTTCTCTTTTTATCTCTAATCCTTTAATATAACTTGATTTAACAAGAATATCCCCTATTAACTCACCATTTCTTTCTTTTTTATTTAAAATGGTTATTTTTGCTTGATTTTTAATTAATATATTTAACAAATAAATTCTTATTGGATTAAGAGATACATCTTTAAGTAAAAGTTCACTATCTTCAAGAAGAAGAGTAAGAAAAATAAAGTAAAATGCTGATGAAAAGTCTCCTGGAACAAAAATTTCTCTTCCGTTCAAATTTATATCTGGGTAAACATAAATTTTTTCCTCCTTTTCTTCAATTTTTCCTCCAAACTCTTTTAGCATTATTTCTGTATGATTTCTTGTTTTTATTTTTTCTTTTATAATTGATATACTGGTTGCATTTAAAGTTGCAAGAATTATAGCGCTTTTTACTTGAGCAGAAGGTTTTTTCAATTCATATTCAATTCCCTTTAATTTTTTTCCAATTATTGCAATTGGAGGAAAATTATTTTCTTCTCTTCCATAAATTTCTCCTCCCATCAATTTTATTGGCTCAATAACTCTTTTCATTGGCCTTTTTCTTAGAGAGTCATCTCCGGTTATTACAAAAAATTTGTTCTCTATTGATGAAAATAAGCCAGAAAGAAGTCTTATTGTTGTTCCTGAATTACCAGCAAAAAGAACATCTTTTGGCTCCTTAATATTTTTTAATTCTATCCCTTTTATTCTTATTCCGTCATTTTCATAAAATACATTAGCACCTATATCCTCCATAATTTTTAATGTTCTTTTTGTATCATCACCAAGATTTGGATTTACAATTTTACTTTCTCCTTTTGAAATAGTTGAGAATATAAATGCTCTGTGCGTTATTGATTTATCTCCAGGAATTTTTATCTCTCCTTTAACTCTTTTAATAGGCTTAATTTCTACCATATCATATCCCTCTTCTCTTTCGTTTCTTTTAAAATCATAAAAATTTCATCTTTTTCTAATTTTTCATAAATTTCTTCTAAATTTTTAATGAATTCTAATAAATAAATTTTTACAAAATCAATATTTGTTTCTATAAATCCATATGACATAACTGGATCTTGACTTGCAATTCTTGTCATATCTTTAATTCCAGGTCCACCAAATTTAAAAATTTCTAATCCCTCTTTTTTATAAATATAGTAAAAAAGCGAAATTGATAAAAGATATGGAAGGTGGCTCAAGAGAGAAAAAATTTTATCGTGCTCCTCTGCTGTTAAAAAGTAGTGAAAACTTTCTAAATCTGAAATAAAATTTTTTACAAGGTTCATCTTTTCTTCATTTAAATTGTTTTCTTGGGTTAAAATAAAGAGTTTTCCTTTGAATAAATCTTTATCTATATTCTCAATTCCATTTCTCTCTTTTCCTGCAATTGGGTGTCCTCCAATACAAAAACAATTTAAACTTCTCATTTGAGATATAATCTCTCTTTTTGTGCTTCCAGTATCAATAACAATAGAGTTTTTATCAAATTTATCAATATTCTCTTTTATAAAATCTTTAATAAACTGAACTGGAATTGAAATTAAAATTAAATCTTTTTTAAGACCATCATTAAGATCTATTATTTCATCAACCAAATCTTTTTCAATAGCCCTTTTTCGAATATTTTCATCAATATCAAAACCAAATCTATTCCATTTTCCTTTTAGTTTTAATCCAATTGAACCACCAATTAAACCAAGCCCAACAATGAAAATACTATTCAACATATCTTCCAATAGATTTACTAATAAGTTTACTTTTTTCAACAAGTTCTTTAAATTGTTCAGGATAAAGAGACTGATATCCATCTGATAGTGCTTTATCAGGCTCAATATGAACTTCAACCAAAATTCCATCTGTACCTGCTGCAATTGATGCAAGTGAAACTGGAACAACTAAATTTCTATCTCCTGTTGCATGGGATGGATCAACAACAACCGGAAGATGAGTGATTGATTTTAAGAGAGGAATTGCTGAAATATCAAGAGTGTTTCTTGTATAAGTTTCAAAAGTTCTTATTCCTCTTTCACAGAGAATTATATTATAATTTCCATTTGAAAGAATATATTCTGCTGCAAGCAAAAACTCTTCAATTGTTGCAGACATACCTCTTTTAAGAAGGATTGGTTTATTTAATTTTCCAACCTCTTCGAGAAGAGAAAAATTTTGCATATTTCTAGCGCCAATTTGGATAATATCTACAGTATCGTTTAATAATTCCAACTGGTTTTCAGACATAACTTCTGTTATAATTGGGATGTTTAGAGCTTCTTTTACCTCCTTTAAATATTTAATTCCATCAATTCCAAGACCTCTGAATGAATAAGGAGATGTTCTCGGCTTAAATACTCCACCTCTTAAAATTTTTGCTCCAAAATTTTTAATTAACTCTCCAATTTTAAAAATCATCTCTCTGTTTTCAACTGCACAAGGACCTGCCATAAAAACTATACCTTCACTACCAATTTTTACATTTTGAACCTCAATAACTGTGTTCTCATTTTTAAATTCTCTACTTGCAAGTTTAAATGGTTTTAAGATTCTTATTGCATCTTCAACTTGAGGAAAATTTAACCAAAAGTTTCTATCTTTTGCCCTAGCATCACCTATTAAACCAATAATAACCTTTTCTTCACCCCGAGAAATGTGTGGAGTTAATCCTACTTCTTTAATTTTCTCAATTAATTTTTGAATTTCTTCTTCTTTTGTTCCCTTTTTTAAAATTAAAATCATCTTAACTACCTCCAAAAAGATCTTCTCTTAAAGATTTTGCTCTCCCAAGATAAACAGGTTTAAATTTTTTCTCTCCTTCAACAAAAATCATTACTCTAATACACTTCTCTAGCGCTCCCTCAACATCTTTATGTTCAAGATCGAGAAACGGAGTTTCATTTAAATTAAATTTTTCTCTTATAACCTTTGATGGAAAAATTTTATTTAAATCTTTTGTCATTGTAAAAATAACCCCTAAAATTTCATCTTTTCTCAAACTATTTACCTTTATTATTTCCTCAAATAGAGTAATTGCTCCTTTTTTAATTTCATCTTCACTATTTTCATCAACTATTATTGCGCCTCTTAAAATTCTCATAAACTCCTCCTAAAACAAAAAAGCCCACTTTCGTGGGCTTTGGTGAAATTAAGGATAGGGAGAAAACCTTCTCCTGAACTTCACCAGTCAATATAATAATAGTAGTATCTTAAAATTTTCATATAATTTTTAATATTATATATCAACTTTAAAAAAAATTTATAGTTTTTGATTTAAAAATAAGAATTTTTATCCCTCTTGACAAATTTAAAAAATTTTACATACTTTGTAATACAAAGTTAAATGAATGACAAAGTTTTTAAATTTGATGATGTGATACATAAAAAAACTAGGCTTATGATTTTAGGTCTTTTGTTAAAAGAGGATGAGTTGAGTTTTTCAGATTTAAAAGAAGCACTTAATCTTACAGATGGTAATTTAACATCACATTTAAAGATACTTGAAATTAATGGAATAATTGATGTTAAAAAAACATTTATTGGAAGAAGACCCAAAACCTTTTATAAATTAACAAAAGAAGGAAAAGAAAGGTTTATCAATTATTTAAATAATGTTAAAGATTTTTTAAACTTTTTAATTAAAAAGGAGGAATAAAGTGATAAATAGAGATGAAATTAAAAAGATTCTTGAAACAATTGATGCTTTTAAATTAATATCAATTAAGGCTGAGAGTGAAAAGAAAGAGTTTGCTCGTTATAGTTTCATATGGGGACTTGTTATGTTTATTATCTTTGCCTACTTCGGATTTAAATTTAAATTTTTAGGAAATATACCATGGCTTTACATTTTTCTTATTGGTGCTTTTTTCTCAACACTTAAAGTATCTAATTTTATAATTTCTGGATTAACTTGGGGTTTAACTGGATTAATTTTAACTATTATTTATTATCTTTTTAAAAACTACACCCTTTTTCAAATATTATTTGTCTTATTAATATTTTTCAGTTATTCGCTTAACTATTTTTATCAAGAAAAATATAAAAAAGGAAATTTTGCTTCCTCTTAAACTTTCAGTTTCTGCAAAAGTTGGTATTTCTTGGGCTATTATAACTTCTGGTATGGGTTTTGTTTTTTCATCATTAATTAAATATTTTCTACAAAACAATATAAATTTAGATTACACATTTCTTTTTATTCTTCTTTTTGGATTTATCACAAGTGTAGGAATTTTTATGGGTGGTTTAATAATAACTACTTTCTTTATTATTGGCTTGATTGGAATTTTTGGAATACCACTCTTATCATTATTAAATATAAATTACGGAGTCATTCTTGCTTCATTAGTTCCACTATTAACATCTATAGTTAGTGGTTTTATTTATTTTAAAAAGGAGAGTTAGATATGAAAGTAATTGAAGTTAAGGATTTGAAAAAGTATTATGGCGAAATTAAAGCAGTAGATGGGATATCTTTTTATGTTGAAGAAGGAGAAGTTTTTGGAATGGTTGGACCAAATGGGGCAGGTAAAACTACTACAATTGAGTGTATTGAGGGTTTAAGAAAAAGAGATTATGGAGATATTAAAGTTTTAGGAGAAGAACCATATAATAATAAAAAGTTATATAAAAGAATAAGCATTCAACTTCAGGAAACAAATTATCAAGATAAAATAAAAATTTATGAAATTCTAAAACTTTTCTCTTCTTTCTATGATAAACCATTAAATTCAGAAGAGCTTTTAAATAAATTTAATCTTTATGATTTTAGAAATAGTTTTGTTATGAAATTATCTGGTGGACAAAAGCAAAAATTATCAATAATTTTAGCGCTAATACCAGACCCACAAATTCTATTTCTTGATGAATTAACAACAGGATTAGACCCTAAAGCAAGAAGAGATATGTGGGATTTTATAAAAGAAATGAAAGAAAGAGGTAAAACAACATTTTTAACAACTCACTATATGGAAGAGGCAGAAAATTTATGTGATAGAGTAGCAATAATTGATAAAGGAAAAATTATTGCTCTTGATTCACCAAGAAATTTAATAAAAAATAGTGGACTTGAAGATAGTATAATTTTTGAAGGAGAAAATTTAAATATAGAAGAATTGGAGAAAATAAAAGGAGTTTCGAGAGTTTTTTTAGAAAACAAGAAGATTACAATTTTTGGAAAAGGAGAAGACTTACTTAAAAATGTTGTAGATTATCTTTATATGAGGAAAATTAATTTTAAAAATTTGAAAACAAAAAGCCCAAATCTTGAAGATATTTATCTTTCATTAACTGGAAAAAAATATGAGGAGGTAAAAAATGAATAGATTTTTTGAATTATTAAAAGTTGATTTTAAACTTTTATTAAGAGAATTTATTGTCGTTTTCTTTTCTCTTGCATTTCCTATTTTTATGATATTGATATTTGGTGGAGTTTATGGAAATAAACCAACAGAATTTTTTGGAGGATTTGGATCTGTTGATGTTATGGTTCCATCATATCTTGGAGTAATAATTGCTATAAATGGTCTTATGAGTTTACCTTTAACTCTTGTTGAATATAGAGATAAAAAAATTCTTAAAAGATATATGGCAACTCCTCTTAAATCAAGTTATATAATTTTATCTCAGTTTGTTGTAAATTTTGTTCTAACACTTTTGGGATTAATTTTACTTTTTGTTTTTGGAAAAATAATTTTTAATTTAAAATTTTATGGAAATGTTTTCATATTTTCTTTTGTTTTTGTTTTATCAACATTATCCATTTTCTCAATTGGTTTTTTAATTGCAAGTTTAATAAAAGACCCAAGAACAGCAAACACTATTGCCTATATAATCTATTTTCCTATGCTTTTTTTATCAGGAGCAACAATGCCACTTGAATCAATGCCAAAAATTATGAAGACAGTTGCAAAATTTCTACCTCTTACATATATAGTTGACCTATTCAAAAGAAGTTGGCTTAATACAGATATCTTTTGGCTAAAAATGAATCTTTCTTATACAATTGATATCTTAATATTATTATTCATCACATTTATATGTTTCTTTATTTCAATTAAAACATTCAAGTGGTATTATGATTAAAAATTAAAGTGATTTTAAGCCAGAACCAGTAAGAATTGTAACTATTTTTTCATCTTCCTTTAAAGATTTCAAATATTTTTTAAGACCAGCAAAAGATGCTGCTGATGTTGGTTCAACAAAAATTCCAAGTTTTCCAAGTTCTTTTTGTGATAAAAGTATCTCTTCATCTGAAATAACTATCACTTCTCCACTTGTTTCATAGATTGCTTTTAGAATTTCCTTTCCTCTAAGTGGATTTGGATTAGAAATTCCTTCTGCAATTGTATATTTTTTCTCAAATTTTTGGATATTTAACTCTTTTTTTAGAAATGCTTCATAGATTGGTGAACAATTTACTGATTGAACTCCAGTAAGTTTTGGAAATTTTTTTATCAATCCACCTCTTTTTAAATCAAGTAAGCCAATATAAATGCCAATGATAGAAGAGCCACTTCCAACAGGTAAAATTATTGTGTCAGGTAGAGAATAATTAAATTCCTCAAAAATTTCGTATATCACTGTTTTTGTTCCATGAAAAAAATATGGATTAACAAAATGGCTTGCATAATAATAATTTTTTGAAAATTCTTTTGCCTTATTAAAAACATCTTCTCTTGAACCAGAAATTTTATGTAAATTTGCACCATAAAACTCAATCTGCTTTATCTTATTTGGTGAAGTATTTTCAGGAACAAATATATCACATCCAATTTTAGCAAGAGTTGAATATGCTGCGATTGCACTTCCTGCATTTCCAGATGAATCTTCAACAATTCTTTCAATTCCAAGTTCTTTCATCTTGCTTATTAAAACAGTTGCTCCTCTATCTTTAAATGAACCTGTTGGAAAAATAAAATCAAGTTTTAAATAAACTTTAAATCCTTCAATTTTTGCTTCAAAAAGTGGTGTTAAACCTTCTTTTAATGTAACTATATTTTCATCATTTCTTATAGGAATAAAATCTCTATATCTTAATAAACTATTTTCATTTTTTCTAATATTTTCAATTTTAAAAACTGGATTGAATTCTAACTGAAGTAACCCACCACAATCGCAGAAAACCTTTTTTTCTTCTTCATCATAAATTTTTCCACATTCAATACACTTTAATTTAATTTCCATTTTTGATTATATTTAATTCTTTGTTTTCTATTAAATTTATAAGAATATTTACAATCTCTTCATCATATAAAATTCCACTATTTTCTTTTAATTCCTTAAGTGCATCTTCAATACTAAATTTTGGTCTATAAGGTCTATGTGATGTCATTGCTTCAAAAACATCACTAACAGCAATTATTTTTGCTTCAAGCATAATCTC